>NZ_JAUBPI010000133.1:0-13460 GCF_036700645.1 Microcoleus sp. S36b_A4
ATTTGCCCAAATGGAATTATCGAGCCGTACCCCAACCTGAGTAATTCATTAAGTTATTTATTTTTCATTCCTTAGTGCGATCGCAAACCACAGACTTTTCCGAGTTTCTTCCAAAGTTTATTCTTGTATCTTCCCACAGGCTAACTCTTCGACCTAGCCATACCACTCATCTACTTTTTCCAACACCGCAGTAAATATATTTACCCTTGTGCCTCTACTTGAAAACGGGTATAATTTTATTTCCTAGAGATAATAGCTCGTGGAAAACTTACCACAAATTGTACCAAAACCGCATCACCCGATCGACGTAAAACAAAACCACCCGATCGCAGATTGGCAGAAACAGACAAGAGTAGACATACTTAAACCATCGGTCATCGGTCGGTATATTTCTTCCAAACAGCACGGCAGGCGTGGGAGACTCCTCCGTCACGCCTGCCCTGCAGTTTTATTTGATAATTGAGCGATTTGTGCGATCGCCAATGATACCAGTTCGCAAAAAGAATGAAACTGTAGATTATATTCAAACCCTTTGGGAATTAGTAATTCCTTAATCGAAAATCTAAAATCGAAAATCTAAAATAGTATCACCCCATTTTTTTCTTCTTCCAAGCCTCCACAAACGGCAAAAACACCGACACCAACTCCTGCCGATTCATCACCAAAGTCGGATAAGAAATCCTGCCGTAATTCTTCCCCACTTCCAGCGGAAAAATCGCCTGGGATTCCAGCGGCAGCCAAACCGCACCCGCAGCCTTCACAATTACCCAACTCCCCGCAATATCCCAAATTTTCGGAGTCGCTTCCACCCCTCCCATAGCCACACCCGAAGCCACAGTCAAAAAATTGTAACTAGCCATGCCCAACATCCGAATTTTACTCGGAAGATGAGGCCCGATTCCCACACTCCGGGAACACAAATTAAAAATATGATTTCCGCTCATTTTATCAGCAGTCGGCCGAATTTGCTGCCCGTTTAAAAAAGCACCTTGAGGCATATTGTCAAACACGCCGCCCGCAAAATCAGGCGCATAAAAACCGTGAAAAGACTGATTAATTGGGGGCAAATGCACGTAGCCAAAAACCGGAGTTCCACGATACAACAACCCCAAAGAAATACCCCAAATCGGAATTCCCCTAGCAAAATTAGTTGTAGCATCCAAAGGATCAACAACCCAACACCATTCCGTATCTGGGAAAACGTGTTCTCCTTCCTCGCTCAAAATTCCGTGACTGGGAAAAGTAGATGCGATCGCACTTCTAATCTCCGCATCCGCCCAATTGTCAGATTGCGTAACCAAACTCCCATCATCCTTCTCATCCGCTTGTGCAGAACCGAAATCCTTCAAAAACTGCTGCCCGACTGTCTTGACAGTAGTCTGAGAAAAAGTTAAAATTGAATCCCAAAAATTAGTCATTAGTTATTGGTTATTGGTTCCTGATTCGTTATTCGTTATTGCAATAACAACTGACAACTAACAACTGCCAACTGCCAAGTGACAACTGCCAAGTGACAACTGCCAAGTGACAACTGCCAAAATATCAGTCTAGTTCATTTTCAAGAATAGTGGCGATCGCACTTTTAGCATTATCCTGAAACTCACCAACATCCACCCTACCCAACAGCCAAACAGCCAGAATCATACCCGCAGCCGGCACAGCAAAAACCAACCCGTAAGCCAACATCGGCACCCCAAACAAACTTCTACCTAAATCCAAAATAGCACCGCCAGTAATCGTCGCCACACCCCGCGCCATCGCCTGCGACAAACCCCAAGCACCAATAAAAGTCCCAGCAGTTTCTGCAGCAGTCAAATCCAACATCAAACTCAATGCACCAGTCGTCGTAATTCCCGAAGCAAAACCAAAAAACATTAAAGCCGACTTAAACACAATTGGATTCCCAGTAAATCCAGATAAAATAATTAAAACAAAACAAGCCGCCACCGACAAACAGCCCAACCTAATCGTATTTTGCTTGCCAATTCGGGGCACAATAAAAAAACCAGTAGTACCCAAACCGATCAGAGTACCAGTACCGTAAATCGCATTCAACCGCGTAGTTTCCGAAATGGACATCTTAAAAATTTCCCCGCCGTAAGGTTCCAAAACCGCATCCTGCATAAACAAACAAATTGTCATAATCAGCAGGAAAGTAAAAAACAAACCGGTTTGGCGGCTAGCAGTCAAAATCCGCAGCGCACTTCCCAGAGTAATTTTATCTTCTCGATTCACTGCGGACGATCGCACCCCGTACCGCGAATACTTTTTCTCAACCCCAAAAGTCGCAATTCCCACCAACAGCAAAACCAGCGCCGGCACCTTCACAAACAAACCATTAATCGAAGCCTGCAACACTTCCCGTGGCACATCCCCATCAATTTGCTTCAGCAAACCGCTGCTAACAATCGCCCCGATAATAATACCAACCATCAGCATCGACCACACCACACCCACCAACTTCGATCGATCCTCCTCATCCGAAACATCCACCAACAAAGCAGCAAAAGGAGTCGAACTCGAACAAATAGCAATACCGTAAAGCGCAAAAATCAAACCCAACAAACCCACCCAACCGTAAGTAGGAGTAGTCCACCCCACAGCCTCCAAACTGCTACCCAAGCGCCACATCACCTGCACCGCCAAAAAAGCAGAAATCACAAACAAAACCCCGCCCATCCACACATAACCCGTGCGGTGATGGCCAAACAAAGGCTTAGCATCAGACATTTGCCCGAACCACACCCTAGCCGGGGCGACAAACTGGTGCATAGCCAGCGTACCAGCCACCACAGTAGCGGGAATCGCCAACTCTTTAATCATGACGCGATTGAGCACCCCCAGGGTCAAAATCGACATCATGCCCAATCCCATCTGAAACAAACCCAACCGGAACATAGTCAGCAGGGTAACTCTCTTGATAGCAGGAGTCGCGGAATCTGTTAATCTTGAATCTGGTAAACGGTCGATCGACATAACTACTCAAATAAACACATCATTTGCACTTATAGTAACTGAGATATCGCAACCCGCCGCCTTTCCTCCCCCGGCTAGAAGCTCGATCGGGATTATTCGTATAAATTCATATAAAAATAAAGAGAATCAATAACTGTGGATTTACCAACCGTGACAACCATTACCCTAGGACAAAACGGCCCAGCCGTCATTCCCCTGTGCGTCGGAACTTGGGCTTGGGGGGACAAACTATTTTGGAACTACGGCAGCAACTACGGCGCCGCCGAAGTCGAAGCAGCATTCAAAACATCCCTTGACAACGGAGTCAACTTTTTTGACACAGCCGAAGTCTACGGTAACGGCTTGTCAGAAGAATTGCTGGGGCAGTTTATCAAAAAAACCAGCCAACCCGTGCAAATAGCCACCAAATTCGGCCCCGTACCTTGGCGGATTACAGGAAAATCAGTTTCCGAAGCCTTGAGTGCCAGCTTAAAACGCTTGCAAGTAGAACAAATAGCCCTCTACCAAGTGCACTGGCCCTTCACTTTTTTACTCAGTCAAGAAACCCTGATGAACGCCTTAGCAGATGAAGTAAAACAAGGCAGAATTCAAGCAGTAGGAGTCAGCAACTATTCAGTAGAACAGATGCGCGAAGCCCACAAAATACTAGCAGCCAGAGGCGTTCCCCTAGCAACAAATCAAGTCCGGTACTCCTTGCTGTCGCGGCAAGTAGAAAAACAAGGAATTGTGAGTGCAGCCCGCGAATTGGGCGTCACAATTTTAGCTTACAGCCCCTTAGCCCAAGGATTGCTCACCGACAAATACACAGCCCAAGAACCACCTACAGGAGCCCGCAAAATGGACTCCCGCTTCAGCAAAAGCGGTCTCGAAAAAATTGAATTAGTCATGTCTACCCTGCGAAAAATGGGCAGAAAGCGCGATCGCACGCCCGCCCAAGTTGCCCTAAACTGGTTGATATGCCAAAACGGAGTCATCCCCATTCCCGGCGCCAAAACCGCAAAACAAGCCCAAGAAAATGCAGGCGCATTAGGCTGGAATTTGAGCCAAGATGAAGTCAATCAATTAGAACTAATGACTCGTCCTTGGCGAGAATAAATTTGTTAATTGTTGACTGTTGAATGTTGACTGTTGACTGTTCGCTGTTCGCCGTAGGTTGGGTTTTACTTCACTCTACCCAACCTACAGTTCACTTTCTCATCCCCTCTTCCTTCTGCCCTCTCCCCTCTTCCCTCTTCCTTCTCCCGACGGACATCGGACGGACATCGGACTGACATCCGTTACAGAATCAGTTGCCGAACTTCCTTCTTCCTTCAATTATGAAAATTTTAACAGACTGGGGTTTTACGCGCGAAGGCTGGCGCAATAACAGCCGAGGCGAATATTTAGTTTTGCTTCAAGGAGGATTGCTCACAGGATTTGCAATCTTACCAGTTTATCAACTGCCAGGATTAAAAATTCAATCAACTCAATTACTTGCTCTTACTTGGAGTGTAGCAAGTATTCTCGGCTTAGGCGGATTAATTTTAATCATCAAAGGATTGATAGACTTAGGAAAAAACCTCACACCTTTACCGTATCCCATAGAAAACGGAGAATTAGTCCAAACAGGCATTTACGGAATAGTCCGGCATCCATTATACAGCGGCTTAATTTTAGCAGCTTTCGCTTGGACATTTTTTCAACTTAGCCTATCGCACTTAATAGCTACTGCAATTTTACTGATATTTTTCGACATCAAAGCCAGTCGCGAAGAAGCTTGGCTGAGTGAAAAATATTCCGAGTATTCTGAATACCGCCAACGAGTCAAAAAATTAATTCCGGGAGTTTATTAAAAGTTGAGGGCAAGCTCATCTAATCCGGTTGCATCGTAATTACCCCTCTTCTGTCACTCTGGGAAAATAAAAGTGAGAGCCAAATTTTTAACTGTAGATAGAGCGGGGATTTGAGCGTTTATTTTCTAACAGAATGGCGGAAATTAAGATTTTTTGATAAAAGTCTTATGCTCTAAGGATTGCAAATTATTTTTTGCCGAAAGTGACAGAAGAGGGTTACTTAACGCGGTCATCGCAATTAGCAATTATATCATATCAAATCCGTTAGTATCCAAATGATTCATCTTTCTCTTCTGGAGACTCAGTACGCTCTGGGGTTTGATCATTCCGGTGACACCGGATTTGATATAATATCCTGGACGCTCGATAAAGCGTTAATCTTATAGTCTTTTTGTTGCAAAAGCTCTGTTGCTTCTAGTTCTTCAATTTGCTCAACAAAATAACCATAAACAATGTCGTTGAATAACTCACAAACAATGCTGTTAGCTTTCTCCAAACCAGATTCGTAGTCTTTGCGAACGGATTTTCTGCGTAGATGTTGGCGAACGCTGCGATCGGCATACCGTTCTCGTTGGCGATCGCTACGAATCTCCTTCATCCAGGTTGTATGTAGCGTTAGTGCCAAGTTGAGTGGCTTTCGATCGGGGGGAGCACTTAAACGATAAATGGGTTTTTGAAAGCTGTCGGCATGAAATACCCAAAATTCATCACAAGCTTTGGTCTCATTATTTGGATCGTCGGATAGAACAGTACAAACGATGAAGCCGTGTGTGGATGGATCGTTCCCGTTTAATGGTTCAGAACTAGGAACGAATTGAGGTGAGGAGGCAAAATATCCTGATGGAAACTGGAAGGCATCTGCAATACTCATTGTTTTAGTATCGATTCGCAGTAAAGTCAGGGGCTTATCTCGATTAGGAAGATTCTCGATCGGAATCGCTCTATATTCTCTTGATTTATAAGCATCATAAATTTGCTGTGGAACTAACTCCCAACTGAATCCCCAAGTAATCCAGTAGATGTTTTTAACTTGCGTTTCTGAGTTATTAATATCATCCCGGCAAAGTTCGCTATGGGTATAAATTGAAGGAGACCACGTTGCTTCAGTATCCCGAAGAACTTGCATTGTTTCAATTTCACCGTTGTCGCCATCAATGACATACTTTGCTAAGGCTCCCAGGTCGGTCGTACCCACCTGTATTCCTTCTAAATCGGAGCGAAAACAGGGTTTTCCTGGAACGGAAAGATCGTACTTTGTAATCCACTGAGTTACATCCCAACCGTTAGGATGTCCGACATGAAGGGTAATTTTTCCATCGGGATTGCTGTAATCAGCAGCAAAATGGGAAATCTCGTAGGGCAAAATGATTTGCTTTGCAGGTAGAGGTGAAGGTGGCTGATTTTCCTCTTGTTCATCTGCGCTTTTATCCCCACAAACAAAATAGGGAGAACTTTCTAAATCTTCCCGCTTGACAACATACAAAATTCCTTGAGGTAAAGGCAGAATATCTCGGAGAAATTTTGCGCGAAGACCTGCACCTAGCGCCCATAATTGTCGGAAAAAATATTTTTTTAGAAATCCCAAAAAGAAAGGTGAAAAGATTTGAGAAAACTCCATCTTGAATGCAATATCAGCAAGGATAATGAAGCGTTCTGTAATGGCAATTTGATGCAGAGACTGTTCGACGATCGCAGGTTGACCTTTTTGCGGACCATCTGCAAGAACTAAACGCCAGCGCTTGAATCTGGGTTCTTGAGATTTTCCAGATCGATCGTTATATAAATCTACTTCATCATCTGACTTCGAGCCTTCACTCGGAAAGCGGTAGTAAATTAAGTCAGTGAATCGTCCGAACTGTTCGTTAGCATTCACTCCACTTTTAAGAAATCGATTGAGTTGGTCAAATATCCAATTAATGGGTTTTCGATATAGCCCGTTGTATCCTGTTGAGTAGTTAGTCGTAAAGATACCAACTTCACGTTCTGCGGTTTTATCTGTTTGGGTGAAGTCAACAACAGGATGGGCGGAATTAATGTATACGTCAAACGGATAGCTGCGAAATACTGAAGAAATAAGTTGAGAAACAATTGGCAAGATGCCTATCCACCGATCGGTCGATCCAATGGGGGCAATCAGTTCTAACGAATCAGGATCGATTTCATAGGGACGACCTGCATCGATCGTGATAATTAAGCGATCGCCAACTCGCAGAAACGCCGTATTGAGTTGATTCCTACCTCCCAAAAGGAAGCTAAACCGGCTGGGTCCTCCATTCCGAAAAGCTGCAAAGTAAGACCAGAGACTATATTTTTTGGAAAATGCAGTTTCAGGCTGCCAGAGGGCGCGATCGCTGGCTGGAGTAAGGGCAAGATCGGCGTAGTAGCAGGGCGTTTTGGCAATTCGGGTTTTGAGAATTGCTCGATCGCGCTCAAAGCCCAAACGATACATCATGCCATCGCCCGTGAATACTGCTGTACCATCTTCTTGAGGTCGATCGTCAGCTTGAAACAAAGCACCCACAACGAAAACATAACCGTGCAATCCCGCAGGTAGTTTAACTGCATCTCCCTCAGCAGCGAGTTCCCAATCTTCTCGATCGTTCTTGACATACTCTCGAACGAACAACGCCAAATCTGTAATTTCATCTCGATTAGCTTTAATTGCAGATCGAGGTATAAAGTTTTTCCTACAAGGTTCGCCAATGAATCGTGCTTGTTGTGGTTTCATATTGCTCCGAGTTCTCTCAAGTTTGCTTCCTGTGCTAAAGTCAAGCCCCCGATTGCAGCGATTTGCATTCCTTCATAGGGACGTTTGGGTTTTAGCACTGCCAAACAAGTTTCAGTTGGCAAATCCCAAATCCGGATGGATTCATCTTCACTGGTACTAATTAATTGGCGACCGTCAGGACTAACTGCAACAGTCCAGACCCAATTGGTATGCCCTTCTAAAGTCTTCAAGCATTCTCCTGTTTGACTGTTCCAAACTTTAAGGGAGCGATCGGAACTAGCACTGGCAACGGTTTGATTGTCAGAGAAAAACACCGCACTAAAAACCCATCCTTGATGTCCTTGCAGGGTTTGAAGGCATATTCCGGTTTGAACATCCCAAATTTTTAGCGTTCGATCTAGGCTAGCGCTAACGAGTCGATCGCCTTTGGGGTTAAAGGAAAGCGTTCCCACTCGTCCGTTATGTCCCGTTAGGGTGGCGCAGCACTCTCCTGTGGAAACATTCCAAAACTTAATTGTAGAGTCATCACTGCCAGTGGCAAGCGTGCTGCCGCTGGGATGAAAAGCAAGTGCAGGGATGCGATCGCGATGTCCGGTTAAAGTAGCAAAACAAGTTTGATCGTGCCATCGCCACAGTTTAATGGTTCGATCGAAGCTGCTGCTAGCGAGAATTTCTCCACCCGGACTGAACGCCAGTCCCCAGACTTCATCTCGATGCCCTTTCAAGACAGCTACACATTTCTGCTGCCGCCAGTTCCAAACTTTAACAATCGCATCCTGTCCGCCACTGGCGAGTAACTCGTTATTGGCATGAAAAGCTAGCGATGCAATGCCGGTTGCATGGGCTTTCAATTCCTGCAAGCATTGGCGATCGACACAATTCCAAATCCGCAATGTTTTATCCTTATGTCCAGTAGCAAAAAACTGACCGTCTACACTGAGGGACAAAGGTCGTACCCAATTGGAGTACCCTGTTATTGTTGTTAATCGATGCCCAGTTTTAATCTCCCAAAATGCGATCGTCTGATCCTCGCTGCCCGTAGCTATGGTTTCTCCATCGGGACTAAAGACTGCCCTCCAAACCTGGATCTGATGCCCGCCTAAAGAACGCAAGCACTCACCCGCAGTAACATCCCAAATTTTTGCAGTACAGTCTGCACTAAAGCTTACAAGTAATTGTCCGTCAGGACTCCAATTTATCCCCCAAACCCAATTCGTATGCCCCTCTAAAACTCTGACGCATTGCCAATCGGAAACGCGCCAGATCCGGATGGTGCGATCGAAACTCGGGCTGGCTAACCACAGTCCGTCAGGGCTAAAGTTTAAGCCCGTTACGCAGTTGGTATGTTCGGTTAGAATATGCAAACGTTGCCCTGTTTTAAAATCCCAAATGCGAATCGTTTTGTCAAAACTTCCACTGGCGATAAGACTGCCGCAGGGACTGAAATTAGCAGCGATGACAGGGGCGCCATGTCCTTCCAAAATGCCCAGATAGGTTCCATCAGTAACATTCCACAATCGAATGGAGCAATCTGCGCTGCTGCTAGCAATAACTTGTCCGTCAGCACTAAACGTAACGCCGTAGGCGCTATCGCCATGTCCGCGAAGAGTACGCTGACAAATTCCTTTTTGTAAATCCCAAATTTTCACTGTGCCATCATCGCTGGCGCTAGCGAGTAGTTCACCTGTTCGATCGAACGCAATATTTCGCACCCAGTTTGTGTGACCTTGCAATGTCAGAAGATGCTGCCTATCTGTGACTTGCCATATTTGAATTTCGCAATTCGTGCTGCTTGTAGCTAATGTTTGCCCGTCTGGGCTGAACTGGATGGAAAGGATGCCTCCGAAGGTTTGATTAAATGGCGAATCGATGAACTCAGAGTGCGAAAAGTTGACATCGTGCAACTCAATTTCTTGCAGAAAAGCTTGGCGAATCACTAAGTTAGAAAAGTCATATCCCGAAAGGTTCAAGTTGAGAAAACGATAGAGATTGAGCAAATTCCCTGCTGCGTAGCCGAGTTTCAGTTCTTCTTCGCGCCGTACCACTTGTAACAAAGTATCCAATCGCTGGCGCAGAGATGCTTCGGTTCGGAAATGTTTTTGTAGTTCTTTAATGAGGGGGTCAAGAATCAATCGTGTTTGCGCTTCTCTGATAAAATCCTTTGCCTGAGCTTTGATTAAAGCAACTTTATTAAGCAGTGATAACCGACCTGTTTTAATTTCTTGAAAAACTCGTTCTAGCAGTTGATTCGTGACATATTCCATCACTACGGGTTGCAGGGTGAAATAGCCCGATCGTTTTTCAATTAGAGAACGACGTTGCAGTGAATCTAGTGCTTCCAGTAGCTCTCGGGCGATCGCTGTCGGGAAAAGGTTTTCGCGCAGATCGCCTAGCGGTGTCCAATCGCGTTCAACCGCCAACCAATACACGATCTGTTTTTCTAAATCGGTCAAGCGATCGAACTGCTCGCTCAACAGTTTCCAGATATCTCCAAAGAGAAGGATGTCTTGTCTGAGTAATTCAGCAACATTGCCATCAAAAAATTCCTGAAGGGTTGTGGCAATAACGTTCAGTGCCAATGGATTGCCTCCGTACCGTCCAATCAGGGGACTTAATTCGGCTGCTGAACCAGAGTAGCCTTTGACTTCAAAAACTCTATATCCTTCTACTTGACTTAAACCGTTAAGCCGCAGCGATCGGACGGGAGATTTGGGTCCTTCTAGCTGAACTAACTCAGCAGGCTTTTCTCGGCTAGTCAGGATCGCACAACTTTGATGCTGTGTTTCTCCAATACATTTCAGTAGCGATCCGTAGCTTTCATACCCACTTCTATACTCTCCTGCTTGAGTTCCTTCAAGAAGGATTGTCTCGCAGTTGTCTAGAACTAATAAACACCGCTGCTGCAAGCAGTCCAGTAGATTTAAAATTTGCCCGTCCAATGTTTCAGGTAATTTAGCAATAGGGGTGGGACTGAGAAACTGAATCAAATCGACCAGGAGATCGTCTAAGGGCGGGGCATTTCGCAGCGATCGCCAGATTACGCGATCGAAGCTTTCTTGGATCTGGCTGGTTAATTTGACGGACAAAGTTGTCTTGCCAATTCCTCCCACCCCAAACACCGCAACTAGCTTGCACTCTTCCTGAAGTATCCACTGTGTTAGCGTTTCTAACTCCCGTTCTCTGCCAAAGAAAACGGAGATATCGGGCGCACCTCTTAAGTCTCTAGATCTTTTAACAGCATCTCTACTTGGCTGCGGGCTAACGGTTGCTGAAGCATCAAAATCCATCTCGGCGATCGCTTGACTGTCTACGGATAGCCTCCGACAGATTTCTTCAAAAACTGCGCGATCGACTGGTTTTCCCGTCAAAAAATTGACAACGGTAGAACGAGCTAAACCAAGCTCCTCGGCTAGCGCTTGCTGGCTGAGAAAGCCGTTGCGCCTAACCGATGACTTGACCAATCCTATGCAATCCGGGCGAACTTTGAGCGATCGTGGCATATCAAATTTTTAATCTAGTCACATTGTAGATGAAATCGCTCAAAAGTCAGCCTAACTCAGTCATTCTCAGTCTTGAACTCAGTCAGCACTCCTGTTTCATTAGATTATCGCCACTGATACCAATCACCTAGGCGAATTACAAGGGGTTGAAAATAGATTTCTAACTCCCTGTAAAGCTTCAAAAACTTCCCATCCAGGAGAACAAATTTTATGAAACTGTTTCTTGCGCTCATGTTTGCAGCTCTCGTTTTGGGTCCTTCTACCACGCTTATAGCAGGATCGATCGTAATCAACAGTCAAAAGGCATTGGCTTATCGGATAGGCGACCATACACCACGCCCTTATCCGACTGATAGCCCTAGAACTCATACGGGGTGAAAACACATTGATGCAAATTCCTGAAATTGTGTTTGTTTAATTCCCTCAACTTTGGAGATAGTTACCATAAATTCACTTCAAAGTAAAACCTAATTCAAAATTGTGAAACTCAAGGAGAAATATGAAACCTTCTAACGAATGCTTTGCACTTATTAAACAGTGGGAAGGACTCCATAAAGAGCTTCCTGACGGACGGATTCAAGCATACCTAGACCCTGTTGGTATTTGGACAATTGGTTATGGCTCGATCGAAAATTTGGACCTCAACAGACCGATTTTAGAGGGTGATATTATCACACGAGAAAAAGCAGAGCGATGGTTGCAAATTGAGATTGCTGAAAAAGCAGAAGATGTCGATCGATTGTGCAAATTTAAACTCAAACAGTGTATGTTTGATGCCTTGGTTTCCTTCACTTACAACATCGGCATAGGCGCATTCAGCGAGTCAACTCTATTGCGAGAGCTCAACAAAGGTAATTATGAAGGAGCAGCCAAGGAGTTCGATCGTTGGGTACATGGTGAAGATAATGGTACAAAAAGACCTCTGCAGGGATTGATCAATCGTCGAAACGACGAAGAAGCTTTATTTCGGCGCGATGGTTTTTTAGGTTTAGATCTAGCAATAGGCTTTGTGATAAAGCCAGCAGATTTGGCTCAACCGCCGAAGCGAATATTGCCTTATAAACCTGCTCCCGTACCGTTACTGTTCGATCGTACCCTAGAAAAAGGACTTGTTGGAGAAGATTGTTACATTCTCAACTGCGCTTTAGCGGGACTCAAATTTCTGCGTTTGGGTTCTCAACCTAACGAATTTACTGACATTACTGATAGTGCAGTCAAGCTTTTTCAAACCCGCGAAGTTCTCAGCCGAGTTGATGGAAAGGTAGGTCCAGAAACGAGGAGGGCTATAGAGAATGCTCTCAAGGGCGCGCGCAAAGAGATATCTGTCAATTCATCTGGAATAGATGGGGGTGTATACTGCCGTCTCACACGCACGCGAGGAGAAGCCTACGAAGGACTTAAATTGTGCAAACTCGACTTCGTAAATCCTCAAGGGAATGTAGTTGTTGATTCATTAAAAGTTATTTCTGGTTTAGCGATGGCTCAGAACTTTTTAATGTGGGACGATCCGGAAAGTCAACCGGGCAATCTGGCACCTATTCCACAAGACAATTACTATATTTCGGATATCGATTGGGCAGGTGGCAAAGACAATTACCACGCTGCACACCCGATAAATGGAAATGGACTCGGACCTGTATGGGTACCTCTTGTTAAATCGAAAGAGCGTTATGAAAGTTGTCGGCTAAATGAGATTGGTTGTCGAGATGCCTTCGGCTTTCATGCAGATTGGAACTGGATTCAAAGTGGTATAAGTCCGGGTAGTGAAGGCTGCGTATGTGCTACTACAATTGATGATTTGAAAAAACTTGTGGAATTGCTCCGCAAGTACGATCCGCGCCTGTTAGTTGTGGACTGGGGACTGTAGATATTGTTGGTTAGGGTAGAGTTTCATCTATCCTAACTTTAATCACCAAATAACGGGAAATCAAGGTTGCAGGTGCGATCGCCCTTTCCCCCATAACGACAATTATATCAATAGTTAAATGTATGACACAAGAACTGCTTGAAGAAATGGAAAGTCAAACCAATAGATGGCATCGATCAGCCGTAATATTGCACTCTATTTCTGTCATTTTAGGAGTGACTTCGGTACTCTCATCAATAATTGTCGCTACCTTTATCGACGAACTAGGAAGCTTCAGGACAAAAGTTTTTGCTGGACTAAGCGCAGCTTCAGTGGCTATCATTGAGACGACAGGCGTTGGACGAAAAGGTAATGGATTTCGTCAAGCCCAAAGACACTTAAAAGCCGAAACAATTAGATTTCGTGAAGGTGAAAGTTCTGTGAAGGTTTTAACCCAGGCTTTTATGGAAGCAGAAGTAATGATAGGAGATTTAGTAATTAAAAGAGACTGTTGGCGAATGTCTGAGGGGTTTCACCCCTCAGACATCGCCGTCCTGAATAGGCAGAATGATTGTGTA
>NZ_JAUBPI010000134.1:0-13446 GCF_036700645.1 Microcoleus sp. S36b_A4
TCGTACTTCATATTATGGGAGCTAATTTTTTCTTTTATTTTACCTAGAACGAGCGCACTTTCGCAAGAGGTCTATTGAAACTTTGTTTAAATTAACACTCATAGTGTGTAGATTTAAAGCCGTTACAAGCTTTAAATTTTTTTATTGATAAAAATTATAAAGCTTAAAATATTTGGCGAACAGGTTCGGAAATTGAGAAAAGCTAGGGGGCTAAGCCAAGAGGAGTTAGCTGAACTAGCAGAACTGCATCGAAATTACATTGGTGGCATTGAACGTGGCGAGAGAAATGTTGCACTTCTGAATATTGTGCGTCTAGCTAAAGCTTTGGAAGTACCGCTAAGCAAATTGTTGGAGGGGATAGAGTAAATGACTTCACCTTATGCGGGGCTTGCCACAGAAGATTGGGCAGTAAAAACGCGGGAGCTGATAGAGATACATCCACTTAGCCCCAACGAAATATATGAAGTAGTAATTCAAGTCTGGCGAGAAATATTTGAATCTAATCTAACCAGTAAAAACTATCAAATAGGTGTAGATTTATTTCCCCGCCCCCAAATTATGGGATACTTTTTGCACGAACTCATCCCATTAGAATTGGCTAGGCGATACCAGAAATTTGGCGCCGCGAAGAAACTGCTACTGAAAAAGATATAGTCTGTCTTCTAGATGATTGCTTCTCGATAGAGATTAAAACGTCTTCAAGTAATCGTAATACATATGGAAATCGCAGTTATACTCAACTAAGCACTACTGGTATAGAAGGAAATAAAAATAAATCGGGCTATTATCTTGTTATTAATTTCCAGAAATTTAACAAAAACGTTCAAGGCTCACAAGTACCGCAGATTAATTTAGTCAGATTTGGATGGTTAGACCGAGAAGATTGGCAAGGTCAAGCGGCTACAACTGGGCAACAAGCGAAATTAAGTCCTGCTGTTGAACGTTATAAATTGCTGCAACTACCAACTTTAGAATAAAGATAACTGTGCTTCTCTGAGTTCCTTGTCCATCAAAAAATTATCTATTCTACTAGCGACAATCTCACAGTAATCAGCCCTAATTTCAAATCCAATAACTTGACGCTGCAAACCCAGAGTCACAATTGCTGTAGTACCGGAACCCATAAACGGATCTAAAACAATTTCGTTTAAATTCGATGCAGACTTGATGATGCGCTCGACAACAGCAACAGGAAATTGAGCGGGGTGAGGCGTGCGTTCTTTTGAAGCTCGGTTTTTCCCCGACGTAACTTTTGGGAACTGCCAAACATCCGTCGGATTTTTGCCTTTTAAGTTTACTTTAATCTTGCCGTTCTTTTTCTGATTCGGATATTTCACATTTGGATCGCGCACTTCATCCAAATTAAATGTATACTGGTACTGATTTTTTACATACCAGAGAAACTTTTCATTGCGGGGTGAAAAGAACTTGCTGCCCGCAACTCCCGCGCCGTAGTTCCAGACAACTTCTTGAATTAGATAAAAAGGCACTTTGTCCCAAAGCAGATAGGAAATCGGAATTGCCTTTGCCCGATCGCGAATTGACAAATAACCTAAATTAAGCCAAAACGCTCCTCGATCGAGCGTTACCCGGTAAACCTCTCCTATCCACTGCTCGCACCAGTTTAAATACTCATCTAACACCAAGGATTTTTCGTACTCTTTGCCGATGTTATAAGGCGGGCTGGTAACGGTTAAATCTACAAATTGAGCGGGCAGCAGCTTCAATGCTTCCAAACAGTCCATGTTATAAATTAAGCAATTAGGAGCTTGGAAGTACGGTTTACCTAAAAGCCTCGCGATATCAGTCAAGCTCATGCAATATTAGGGAAAGATTTTATTGACAAAGTACAAGATTTATAGTAAGTGAGTTCAGAAATCTTGTCAAACTCATCTCGATCGTGGAATCCCCCTGTCGGAAACAAAAGGTTACAATCGAAAATACATTCTATTTCCATAACATTACTGTTTATAGCTTGAACTCCTCAGTGACAAATAACAACACCTCAACTCAATCCTTTCAATTTGACTCAATTGACAGCGCCCTCGTAGACCTCAAAGCAGGTCGCATCGTGGTAGTAGTCGATGACGAAAACCGCGAAAACGAAGGCGACGTGATTTGTGCCGCCCAATTCGCCACCCCCGACAACATCAATTTCATGGCCGTGAACGCGCGGGGTTTGATTTGTTTGGCTTTGAGTGGCGAAAGGCTCGATCGCCTGGAACTGCCCCTCATGGTCAGCAAGAACACCGACAACAACCAAACTGCCTTCACTGTCAGCATTGATGCAGTCAACGGCGTCAGTACCGGCATCTCGGCCGAAGACCGCGCCCGCACCATCCAAGTAGCCATTCACCCGGACACCAAACCTCAAGACTTGCGCCGTCCCGGTCACATTTTCCCCCTGCGGGCGATCGACGGTGGCGTCCTCAAACGCGCCGGTCACACCGAGGCCTCGGTTGACCTCGCCAGACTCGCGGGTCTGTATCCCAGCGGCGTCATCTGCGAAATTCAAAACCCCGACGGTTCGATGGCGAGGTTGCCGGAATTAATCGAGTACGCCAAACTCCACAACCTCAAAATAATCAGTATTGCCGACTTAATTAGCTACCGACTCAAGCACGATCGATTCGTCCGCCGGGAAACCGTCGCCAAATTGCCCACTCAATTCGGCGAGTTTATGATTTACGCCTACCGCGACACCCAAGACAATTCAGAACACGTTGCTATTGTCAAGGGCGATCCGGCAGAATTTAAAGACAAACCCGTGATGGTGCGGGTGCATTCCGAATGCCTGACCGGCGATGCTTTGGGTTCCCTGCGCTGCGACTGCCGGATGCAACTGCAAGCGGCACTGAAAATGATCGAAAATGTCGGTTCTGGCGTCATCGTTTACTTGCGCCAAGAAGGTCGGGGTATTGGATTGGTAAATAAACTAAAAGCTTACTCGCTGCAAGATTTGGGATTCGATACTGTAGAAGCCAACGAACGGTTGGGATTTCCCGCCGACTTGCGGAACTACGGCGTCGGAGCACAAATGCTCAACGATTTGGGAGTAAAAAAAATTCGGTTGATTACCAACAACCCGCGCAAAATTGCGGGTTTGAAAGGTTACGGGATTGAAGTAGCCGATCGCGTCCCCTTACTAATTGAAGCCACAGATTACAACTCGATCTATCTGGCAACAAAAGCCGAAAAACTCGGTCATATGCTACTGCAAACTTATTTAGTAACAGTGGCGATTCAGTGGAACGAAAAAGGAGAAGGAAAAGAGGAAGATTCTGCCATTCAAAATCGGTACGAACACCTCGAAAAACTGCGGCATTTTGCGGCTAACCAGCACTTGCTGCTGCAAGAAGAAGCGCGGCCGGTGGGCATAGCCCTTTTCGGAGAAGGCTCCCTCATCGTTCACCTCGGCTTCGATCAAGCCGGACTCGCAGCCCCCGACTGGTACTTGGATGTAAACCATCCTTACGTCAAGGCGATCGGCCAAATTTTGGATGAAATCAGCACTGAGCCGAATTTGCAAACATTAGAATTCATGGTTTCCTCCGGTGGAGATCCGCTCAAAACCCTGCAAGTCCAGCTCGATCGCGAGACATTCCTGTTGTCGGAATTAACCAGAATTTGCGATCGGCTCGAACCTCAAAAAATCTACAGTTTTGCTCCTCTTGCCTGAAAGCAGAAGGTAGAAGCTAACCCCCCCTACCCCAGCAGGGGGGAAGGCAGCAGCCCAGAAAAACAGTGAATTTTAGAACAATACTTGTTGATACCAGCATCTTCCATTCGTCAGAAAGCAGCCACCAATAACAACAGTGAATAACAATGTGGATTGCCGTCTAATATTATGTCCGGTCGATTACCAGAAATCAGGTAGGGGCGGGTTTACCAACAATATTTGCCAATAATTGACAATCTCAAAAACCCGCCCGGTCGAGATATTATGGTCAATCCATCGGACATGATATAACAAGTCGATATAGCGACACTTGATAGAGAACCTTCGATGCACATTTATATTATTAAGCAGTATTAATAGTCATTAAATCATTCAAGAGGCTTTTTAATTAATGTTAATTTTTTTAGACATTGATGGTGTACTTATTCCTGACAGAAGACATGAAACATCGAGCTTGCCAACAGATATAATGAAATTTAATTCGGCTTGCCTTAATCACTTTGAGAATGTCCTTCGTTCATATCCTAATGCGCGAGTAGTAATTTCATCATCCTGGCGTGAAATATTCCCCTTCGAGGTAATACCGCCATTATTTTCACCAGATATCGCTATCCGTATTATCGGATACACCCCTTTTCTCAACCCCAAAAATATTCATCAACACAAATATTTACGACACCAGGAAGTTCTTGAGTATCTTCGACAAAATCAAGCAGAAAACTCACCTTGGGTAGCCATTGACGATATTCCAGAACACTATCCGCCAGATGCACCAGTTGTGGCTATTGATGATTACAATGGTTTTGACCAGAACTCAGCAAAGATACTTTCAGAATATCTAACTTGATTTCAAAGGTTAGGAAAAAAGTATCGGAATAGAGAGGGTAAATTTGACATGGAAATGAACGTTGGTGACTTTCTGCACCGACTCGATCTCAGGGGACAAGCACTTAAAGGCACCAACCTTGGCGGTGCGGAACTCCGGGGAGCCAACCTCCGAGGCACGGATCTCCGAGAAACTAACCTCAGCGGCGCTATGCTCAGGTATGCAGACCTGATTGAAGCCGACCTCACCGGCGCCAATCTCAGCGGGGCGGATTTAGCTGAATCATTTCTTAATTTAGCTAACCTCACTAGAGCTAATTTGACTGGTGCTGTCCTCCGAGAAGCTAATCTCGTAGGAGCCGAATTCACGGGAGCCAACCTCAAACAAGCAAGTTTGATCAAGGCTAATTTAGTAGGAGCAAATCTCCACGAAGCCAACTTAACCAGAGCCAACCTTAGCGGGGCGGATTTACGCGGTTCTCAGTTGAGCGGTGCCATTTTAGACAAGGCCGTATACAACAACCGGACTATCTTTCCCGAAGATATTGATCCGGGTGCAATGGGAGCATTTTTGCTAGCTCCCAATGCTTCTCTCCCTGGCTTAAATCTGGCTATGGTAGATTTGACCGAAGCGGATTTAAAAGGAGCCGATTTGCGGCGGACAAACCTATACCAAGCTATTTTATTTGGCGCAAAACTCGATCGGGCAAACTTAGCAGGAGCCAACCTCAGCGGAGCGGACTTGAGGGAAGCCAGTTTGAACGCCACGATTTTAGAAAAAGCTGTTTACAGCAACAAGACTTTGTTTTCCGAAGGCATTGACCCCGCTCTGGGCGGAGCTTATTTAATTGCTCCCAATGTATCGCTGCAAGGGGTAAATTTAACCGGAGCCGACTTAAACGGGTCAGATTTAAGCGGAGCTAATTTGAGCGCTTCTAACTTAACTTCGGTCAATCTCAAAAATGTAGACCTCAGCAGAGCTAGCTTAAAAAAAGCTTACCTCAAAGGTGCAAACTTGGAGGGAACAGATTTAAGAGGAGCCGATTTAAGCGGCGCAATTTTACACCAAGTAAACTTGAGTTCTGCTGACCTCCGGGGTGTAGACTTAACCAGGGCTGACCTCAGCGGCGCTAATTTAAGGGATGCCGATTTGAGGGAGACAGATTTCACCGGAGCTACTTTGCTGTTCGCTAACTTGAGCGGGGCCGACTTGAGAGGTGTAGACTTGACAAAAGCTGACCTCAGTGGCGCTAAGTTAAACGAAGCTGATCTCCGAAAAGCAGATTTGATGAGAGTAAATTTGGAGGGAGCAGATTTAACTGAGGCCGACTTGAGCGATGCTCATTTATTCCGAGTTAATCTCAGAGGTGCTAACCTGAAAGGTACTAACCTCAAAGGCGCAAGTTTAAAAGGGGTATTTTTGACTGACGCTTATTTGAGCGAAACGGATTTGACAGATCTAGATCTGAGTCCAAGTTTTTTTGAATTGCCGCTAGAATCGGAATGGTAATTAGTCATTTGGCAGTTGGCAGTTGGCAGTTGACAGTTGACAGGAAAGCAGTCATTTATCTGAACAATCTAAAATCTAAAATCTATCTGAACAATCTAAAATCTAAAATCTAAAATCTAAAATGGATCGACCGTTAGGCTCTGTTATTCAAGGTTCCCTGAGCAAGGGATTAGAAGTGCGACTGCACGCCGATGTTTCGGTGGAAGATATGAGGGTGGGGAAATTTCTAGTAGTGCGGGGGGTGCGATCGCACTTTTTCTGTATGCTCACCGATGTGTCTCTGGGAACTTCTAGCGCCCGCATTTTATCGAATCCTCCCAATCCCGACGACGATTTTCTGCTGGCAGTGCTAGCTGGTAGCAGCACCTACGGTACGATCGAACTGTCGCCGATGTTGATGTTGACTGCTGAAAGAGAAAAACAGCAGGCAATTTTCGACCCGACGAAAAACGGCGGAGTTCGCGAGAATAAGTTGGCGTTAGGAAATTTGGCTTCTTTTGAGTCACAAACCGGGGCGGATATTGAGTTGCTGCCGGTCAAAACTATTCCCAGCCACTTTTCGCAGGTGTTTGATGCCAAAGAAACTGATTTTCGGGCAGTTTTTGGCTGGGAAGATGACCCGTATCGCCGCAATTTTGCGATCGGCAAACCGATTGACATGGACGTTGCTGTGTGCTTGGATCTAGACCGATTTGTGGAACGCAGCAACGGAGTTTTTGGCAAGTCGGGAACTGGAAAATCTTTTCTGACTCGCTTGCTTCTGTCGGGAATTATTCGCAAGCAAGCTGCAGTTAATTTAATTTTCGATATGCACTCGGAGTACGGGTGGGAAGCTGTTTCGGAAGGGAAACAGTTCAGCACTGTTAAGGGTTTGCGGCAGTTGTTTCCCGATAAAATGCAGATTTATACCCTCGATCCAGAATCGACAAAACGCCGGGGAGTCCGCGACGCTCAAGAGTTGTTTTTAAGTTTCGATCAAATTGAAGTGGAAGACATCGCGCTAGTGCAGCGCGAGCTAAATTTGTCGGAAGCTAGTATCGAAAATGCGATTATTTTGCGAAATGAGTTGGGCAGTGGTTGGATCAACAAGTTGCTGGAAATGACCAACGAAGATATCCAAATGTTTTGCGAAGAAAAACGGGGAAATAAGTCTTCGATTATGGCTTTGCAGCGAAAGTTAGAGCGATTAAACGATTTGAAATACATTCGGAAACGCTGTCCGAAAAATTATGTAACTGAAGTTTTGCAGTGTTTGGATGGCGGCAAAAATGTAGTAATTGAGTTTGGTTCCCACTCGGATTTGCTGTCGTATATGTTGGCTGCAAATGTGATTACTCGCCGCATTCACCAAGCTTACGTGCGGAAAGCAGAGAAGTTTTTGCAGAGCAAAAATCCGTGCGATCGCCCGCAGCCATTGGTGATTACCATTGAAGAAGCTCACCGCTTTCTCGATCCGGCGATCGTGCGATCGACTATTTTCGGTACAATTGCCAGAGAAATGCGAAAATACTTTGTCACCCTGCTAATTGTAGACCAGCGTCCTTCTGGCATCGATGCGGAAGTCATGTCGCAAGTCGGAACCCGCATCACAGCCTTGCTAAACGATGATAAAGACATCGATGCTATTTTTACCGGCGTTTCGGGAGGGCAGAGTTTGCGTTCAGTTTTGGCAAAACTCGACTCCAAACAGCAAGCATTAGTTTTGGGGCACGCTGTACCGATGCCCGTAGTCGTGCAAACTCGCCCCTATGACGAGCAATTCTACAGAGAAATCGGGGATATTGACTGGCAAGAAATGCCCGATGAACAAGTATTTGCCGAGGCAGAATCTGCTAAAATGGATTTAGGATTTTAGATTGATAAGTGCTAGATTCATTATAGAACTTAGGCGAATTTTCCTGTAAATTAGTCTTGGCGAAAAATTGGCGATCGCTGGCAATGACAGAAATATGAAGATTTTTGCTTCAGTTATAAACGAAAAAGAGCGATCGCTCGAACCGGAAAAAAATTAGCCCCCAGCTTTCCGTCAGAAGCTTTTCCCCTTTCACCCCCTTACCCCTCATCCCTAACTGCCCAAAATTTGCATAAGGTTAAACATGATGGAGATCGTGGAGCCTCGCAGTACAATGAAAGTCAAACAGGGCAACAGCCAGCTTTTATACACCTTTTGGTTACTCGTAGCAGAATTTGCTTAGCATATTTAAATAAAAATGTCAATAAATATTTTAAACACTTACTGGCATCTAATACGGCGATCGAGTTCGGTTATCTCGCATCCCACCATCTAGGCAGCGAGAAAATTTCAAGCGATGATGGAACAGAGAGCAAAACAAAGCCCTCGAATTGCATGAGTCTGTTTGCATGAGTATTGTGAAGTTGAGTGGCAGTTAAAACTAACAGGGAATTCAAAACCTTAAGGAAAAATGTAGAATCTTGACCTTAAGACAGAGGTTTTTACTCTTTACGATCCTCAAAATTGGGAATAATATTGAGAAAACTAAACTCTTGCTTCACTTCGCCTTGAACTAGCCGTTAAAGCTAGCGAGCTACCGAAAATCGAGGGGGATTACTGGAAAATCCAGCACAAAAGTAATTCCAAACAAAAAGCTTCTACCGATCGTCACCGATAAACAAGAGGGGAAACATCCCCTTTGTCGCAGTCTTTATCCCACTTGCAAAAGTGGGACAGGGTATCACCAACTTTTTATCTGTTGTTACAAGGAGTGCAATACTCACCCATGTCCACCACAACCCCCAAAAACAAAACAGTGAAAGCCGATCGCATGGGCAGCCGGCCATACTCCTCAACGGATACGGTTCGTACCTATCTGCACGAGATCGGTCGCGTACCCCTGCTAACCCGAGAAGAAGAAATTGTTTTCGGGAAGCAGGTGCAGCAAATGATGAAATTAATCGAAGCAAAACAAGCACTTGCTAAAGAATGGCAGCGGGATCTGACGAATCAAGAGTGGGCTGCCGAAATGGAGTTGACCGAACCTGAACTTAGCCGCATCTTACAAATAGGGCGGCGGGCCAAGCAAAAGATGATTGAAGCCAATTTGCGGCTAGTAGTGGCGATCGCCAAAAAATACCAGAAACGCAATATGGAATTCTTGGATTTAATTCAAGAAGGCACCCTCGGTTTAGAACGAGGAGTCGAAAAATTTGACCCGATGCGGGGATACAAATTTTCTACCTATGCCTACTGGTGGATTCGGCAAGCAATTACCCGCGCGATCGCCCAACACGCCCGCACAATTCGATTGCCAATTCACATCACCGAAAAACTCAACAAAATCAAAAAGGTGCAGCGGGAACTCACCCAGCAGTTGGGCCGGTCTCCCTCCCCTGCCGAAATTGCCGCCGCTTTGGAACTGCACCCTTCCCAAATTCGGGAATACCTGCTGATGGCAAGACATCCAGTTTCTTTGGACTTGCGGGTAGGAGACAACCAAGATACCGAACTGCAAGAACTCTTAGAAGACGAAACGGCATCTCCAGACAACTACATTACCTCGGAATTACTGCGGCAAGACCTCAATACTTTGATATCAGAACTTACCCCCCAGCAGCGAGATGTAATAATTTTGCGCTTCGGTTTGGAAGACGGCACAGAAATGTCTCTAGCGAAAGTCGGAGAACGGTTAAATCTCAGCCGGGAACGGGTGCGGCAGCTAGAACATCAAGCCCTTGCCCACCTGCGGCGCCGCCAATCTCAAGTCCGAGAATACTTGGCTAGTTAGTCACTAAAAAAGTTGAGATTTTCCCCAAAATCTCAACTTTTTTTTTCTTGTTGGCGCTGCAGGGAAGAATACTTTTATACAGTTAAAAAAAAGAATCCAACTGTAGGCCAGTGTTCCAAACCCTTATGGAATAGGTCAGGCCAAATTATTCAGTTATTTAATATAAAATTTAAAATCTAAAATGGTATTATTTGAGAGGTCGATCGCCCGATCGGGGCGGAGGCAAAATTTGTCAAAACTAATCTTAGATTTAACTTCAGGAACCGGGCGGGCGATCGTTCCTTTAAGTTTATAGCCAATATTAAGCCAAATACCCGGTTTCTCTACAATCTTGGTGAAACTGGTACAAGAGGCGCTTGGAACCAGCTATTTTAAATTTTGGGGTCTGGAGTGGTTTTGACTTATTTGATATTGACAGGAAGTTTAGAAGCGATCGCGATCGTGCTTGCTCTCTCGCCCGGTAACTTGAGCATCGCATTCCCCGCACGCCGGGCACACGACTCGGACATCAAATCCGGCGTTTTAAGCTCGCAATCTCTGCCAAATCCTGGGGCAGATACAGCTAGCACAGGTTTAGCAGATGGCATTTACCTCTACGGCCAGTCGAGCCAGCCAGAGGAAATTAAACAAGAATATTTTGTATTTGAAATGCGGCAGAGTAAGGTAGTCGGCGCTTTTTACCTGCCTCGGTCTGCTTTTTACTGTTTTTACGGCACGGGCGATCGAACTCAGTTAAATTTAACAGTAGTGGATAGTTACGACGGCAGTCGCTCTCCCTACTCGGTAAACCTGCAACAGTATTACCCAATTTCTACCATCAGCGAGAACGATCGGCGCATCTTGGGAATTTGCAAAGAATCTCACAAACAGCAGGTGTGGGAAAAGTAGGAAACACGCGCTGCGCCACCAGTCAATCGATTTTAGATTTTAGATTTTAGATTTTAGAATAGAAGAAAGCAACCCGACTGATACATCGGACGCCCCGGAGCAAATTGCTTTCGGTCAGGGTTCAGGAAACAGTAGTAAAATTGCTCCTGAGTTGAGATTTCGGACGGACACCACACACATGGCAAGATGAAACTGCGTCGGAAAACACTATCGATTGTTGGCATTACCATTGCTGGATTGACTGGCATTCTGTATGTCGCCTCCTCAAGCATCCTCTTGGGCAGCCTGATCAAAGCAGAGGAACAAGAAGCCACACAGGTTGTCAAGGGAGTGCTCAGCGTGTTCGGGCAAACCGCAGATGACTTCAACTCGCGCTTTGCCGACTGGTCGTCCTGGGACGACACCTACACTTTCATCCAAAACCGCAACTCAAAATTCATTGCCTCCAATTTAATTCCAGAAGGGCTGGCTAATATAAGAGTTAATATAGCCATTTTTGTCAATACTTCTGGCAAAATAGTTTACAGTACGGGTTTAGACAGCCAAAAGCTGAAACTAACGCCTGTTCCAGAAGCATTAAAACGGCGCATTTCTCTCAGCGACCCGCTGTTGCAGCACCCCAACGCCAAAAGCAGCCTCGCTGGTATCCTGCTGCTACCGTCAGGGCCAATACTGATTACTTCCCGGCCAATTCTCACGACTAAAAGCACCGGCCCGATCCGGGGTACGCTGGTATTCGGGCGCAATTTGGATGCTACGGGCATTGCGAAGGTTTCTAAAATTACTCGCTTGCCACTCATTGTACACAGCGTTAATGAGGCTCAGTTGCCTGCAGACTTCGAGAAAGCGCGGGAGAAACTGTCGGAAAAAAAACCGATTTTTGTGCGTCCTTTAAGCGAAGAGTCGATCGCGGGTTACACTTTGATCCGGGATATTTACAACCAACCTGCGCTGCTATTGCGGGTGGATATCCCCAGAGAAATATATCGGCAAGGTCAAATTAGTTTACTGTACCTGCTGGGGTCTGTAGCGCTAGCGGGAGTTGGGTTGGTCGGCTGCACTCTGCTGCTGCTAGAGCATCTGGTGCTGTCTCGGTTGAGCGGTTTGGCGAAAGCAGTCAACCACGTCAGCAGCAGCCAAGACCTCTCGGTGCGACTACCTGTGACGGGCGAAGATGAGTTGTCCGACCTTGCCCATACTATCAACGGAATGTTGAGTGCGATCGCCCAAGCCGAAAGCGAACAACTCGAGGAAAAAGCCCGCTACCGAGCTGTCGTGGAGCAAGCTACAGATTGCATTTTCCTGTGGGACGCTCAAACCAAACGTCTTTTGGAAGCCAATACAGCGTTTACAGACTTACTTGATTACAGTCTTGATGTGATTTCGCAACTGACTATTTACGATATCATCGCTTACTCTAAAGATCTGATTGACAACAATATCGAGTTGCTGCTGACGGACAAACAATTCAGAATTGGCGAAGTTCTCTACCGCCGCCGAGACGGTTCCTGCGTGGATGTAGAAGTGAGCGGGAGCGTGATTTCCTACGGAGGCCGCGAGATTATTTGCACAGTTGTCCGCGACATTACCGAGCGCAAGCAAGCAGAAGCCGAACTGCGAGCCTCGGAAGAACGCTACAGACTTTTGTTTAAAAATAACCCCCATCCGATGTGGGTTTACGATTTAGAAACTCAGGAATTTATAGCCGTCAATCAGTCTGCTATCGAACACTACGGCTACACTCGCGACGAATTTCTCAACATGACCGTTGCGGACATTCGTCCCCCCCAAGAGCTGCCGAAATTGCTAGAAAATATATCCCAAGTAGATGCCGGTAGTGAGTTTGCAGGTGTGTGGCAGCACCAGAAAAAAGACGGAACAATTATTGATGTAGAAATTACTTCTTATGGTCTGGTATTTGATAGCAGGAATGCTGAATTAGTTCTGGCTCACGACGTGACCGACCGCTTGCAAGCCGAGGCCGAACTCTACAAGGCAAAGGAAGCTGCAGAAGCAGCTAGTTTGGCTAAAAGTCAGTTTTTGGCTAACATGAGCCACGAACTACGAACTCCTCTGAATGCGATTATCGGTTACAGCGAGATTCTACAAGAAGAGGCTTTAGATTTGGGCGAAGAAAATTTTGTGTCTGATTTAGAGAGAATTCACAATTCAGGCCAGCTTTTACTAACCTTAATTAATGATATTCTGGACTTGTCGAAGATTGAAGCCGGTCACGCGGAAGTGGAATTAGAAACTTTTGACGTGTCGGAGGTCGTTCAAGATGTAGCTAGAACTGTGGAACCGCTATTTTTGCGAAATACAAATCGCCTGAATGTGGAGTGTCCTAATAATATTGGCGAATTGTATTCCGATCAAATTAAGCTTACTCAAATTTTGTTTAATTTGCTCAGCAATGCAGCTAAGTTCACTCATAAAGGAACAATTCTACTTAGCGTTGAAAGAATTAAAAATGACGAGAATAGTTGGGATTCAGAACAGTTAATTTTTAATTGTAGTGATACTGGGATTGGGATGACTCCTGAACAGCTACAAAAGTTATTTCAACCTTTTACGCAAGCTGATGCTTCGACTACCCGCAAGTACGGAGGTACGGGTTTGGGTTTGGCAATAGCGCAGAAATACTCTCAGATGTTGGGGGGAGAAATTACTGTGGCTAGCGAGTTTGGCAAGGGGTCAACATTTACCTTAACGTTACCAGCATAGATCGATTTTAGATTTTAGATTTTAGATTTTAGATTTTAGATTTTAGATTTTAGATTTTAGATTTTAGATTTTAGATT
>NZ_JAUBPI010000135.1:0-12597 GCF_036700645.1 Microcoleus sp. S36b_A4
ATCTTGCACTTTTTTCTCGAGCGCGCGATCGAAAACCCAGACCACGCAATATGCGAGCGATTATTCAGCAAACCCTATTTAGCAAAGGCGGGATCGTGAAATCGTTAAGCTAACGGCGCAACCTAACAATTCGGTTGGAGGAGATTGTTGAAAGTCGCTGGTGGTGCTAGGAGTGCTATTTGCAACCGCTCAACCTGAACGTTATACCCGCAGCGAAAAGTTCATTGAGGTGGTCGGTTTCAGTTCTAGATAATGCCAGCAAGAATAGTTGGCTTTGTTGTTAAGTTTGGAAAAATTAAAAGCGAGCGCAAACCACCAATAATTGTTAAGCGAAAAGTCTTTTAATCTGCGATCGCATCGATCGAACTTTTCAAAAGTTCGATCGCCCATTTCCTCCTCAACAAACAGCCACTACACCCAACTCTGTAATCGCCGCCTCCGGGCCCACCAAAGAAACATACGGTTCTACAAAATATTTCTTAGCAGCATCCCGCGCTTGTGAAGCTGTCACCTGTGCAATTTCTTCTTGAAATTGCTGGTCAAATTTAATTCCCAATCCCAAAATTTCGTACCAGCCTAAAACTTGGGCAATTTGCGAATTAGTTTGTTTTCCTAAAGCATATTGACCGAGCATTTTATTCTTGCAAGCTTGCAATTCTTCCTCGCTTAGTTCGATGTTGGCGAGTCGATCGACTTCTGCGCGCAATCCTTCAAAAGCAGTCGTCGTATTTTCCGGCGCCGTACCCATGTACACGACAAACTGAGCCGTGTCCAAGCGCGTCGCGTAGAGCGCGGAAACGTCGTAAGCCAAGCCCCGCTTTTCCCGCAATTCCACAAACAATCGGCTCGACAAACCGTTACCCAAATAAGTATTCAGCAACTTAATCGCTGCGTAGTCGGGATTTTTGACAGAGGGTGCGAGGTAGCCCAGCATAATCACTGATTGCTGCGTATCTTGCGCTGTAACGACCGATTGAGGGGAGGGTGATAAGGGGGGGACGGTTAAAGTTGGCAGGGGTGTTAAAGGCGCTTTCCAGTCCCCAAAAGTTCGATCGATCAGGGCGATCGCATCTTCGGTCGATATTCTGCCGGCTACAGAAATAACTACATTATCGGGACGAAAATAGGTTTTGTGGAACTGTTCGAGCTCGTTTCTGGTGAGCTTTGACATAGTAGCTTCCGTGCCCAAGGGAGAGAAAGCATAGGGATGTTCCTGGTACATCGCGTGCCGCAATTGCTCGAAGGCGATCGCAAATGGCTGTTCTTGTTGCGATCGAATTGCCGATATGGCAATGCGGCGTTCGAGTTCGACTTCAGCTTCCGGGAAATTCGGCGATCGCGTCAATTGCGCCGCCAACTCCAAAATCTCCTCAAAATCCGCAGAAACCGTCTTCAAACTCACTAAAAAATAGTCTGTAGTAGAGTCGGCACTCAACCTCGCTCCCACCGATTCTACACACTCGGCAATTTCCAGCGAAGACAGCCGATCGGTTCCCTTAGTCATTACCGCCGACAGCAAGTGACACAACCCTGCTTGTTCCGGCTGCACGTAGCGACTGCCGGCCCGCAGGAATATCCTAGCTGCAATAATATCTGCTGCTGGATTTTCTGCTGCTAAGACAACAATACCGTTGTCTAAAACCGTGCGCTGGATTTCATTTTTCATTGAATTATTTGTTAACTGTTGACTGTTGACTGTTGACTGTTGACTGTTGACTGTTGACTGTTGGCTGTTAGTCATGATTATTCGTAGGATGGGTAGAGCGTGAGCGTTACCGATCATCCGATTTGAGATTGGCGATTTGAGATTTTAGATTGAGGGACAAATCTCAAATTTCCAATTAATAGACTTGGGTTTCATGTCTCAACTCAACCTAGTTGCTGTTAACAGTGAACAGTCAACAGTGAACAGTGAACAGTCAACTATTATTAGATTGGTTTGAGTACCACTGCTGTATAGCGCCGAGGAGAGAGATATTGTTGAGCTAGGCGCTGGAGGTCTAATGGCCCAAATGCTTTAATCCTCGTGGGATAGCTAAGCGCTAATTCGGCACTGGCGATCGTATTGTAATATCCGTAAAGACCGGCTAGCTGTCCCGGCGTTTCGAGCGAGAAAGCAAAATCGTTGCACAGCAAACGCTGACAGCGGAGCAATTCTACCTCGGAAACTGGCTCAGACTGCAATTGCCAAAGTCGATCGCAAATCCGAGATTCCACCTGTTCGACATCCTTGGCGTCCAAGACTGCACTGATAGTAAATAAACTCGATTCCCGTTGCAGCGAGAAAGTGCTGTCGATCGCCTCTACCAATTGTAATTCTTCCCGCAGTTCCCTGACTAAACGCGAAGTCCGCCCGTCTGCAAGCAACACCGACAGCAAATCCAAGCCGCAAGCACTTTGCAAGTGTTCAACTCCCGGGCCCGTCCAGGCCATCATCAGGCGGGCTTGTTCCAATCGCGGGAGGCTCAATTCCTGACGGCGAATTTCTATCAGTGGCGGTTCCGCCTCTGCGGTTAATTTGGGACAATCCCACCGATCCGAAAACTGCTCGAATGCTTTCCCCGTAACATCTCTGGCCTGTTGTTCATCAATTCCCCCGACTACCACCACAGTCATATTTTCCGGCTGATAGTGCGATCGGTGAAAACAGCGCATTTCATGGGGAGTTCGCGACATCAGCAGTTCTTCCGTGCCCAATACCGATCGCCTGTAGGGATGTCGCTGGTAAACTGTTTCCATCATGGCTTGGAAACCCAGCCAATCGGGATTGTCTTGAGCTTGGCGGATTTCTTCTAGCACCACATCTCGCTCGCGATCGAATTCCCGATCGGGAATCGAAGCCCGCAGCAGCAATTCTGCCAGTGGCTGCGCTGTTTCTGCTAAATAATCGGCCGCAGCGTTGACGAAAAAATGCGCGTAGTCGTGACTTGTAGCTGCATTCGCGACACCGCCGCGATTTTCTATTACTTGGTCAAATTCTCCAGGGGCGATCGAATCCGTCCCTTTAAATATCATGTGTTCTAAAAAATGAGCCATTCCCGACCAAGAATCCGGCTCCAGGGTAGCGCCAGCCCTCACCCACACGTCTAGCGCGACCACCGGTGTGGCCGAAATCCGCTGGTGAATGACCGTTAACCCATTATTCAGCTTCCAGACATTGGCTGGGAACTCTAAAGCAGTGAGCAGTTGAGACAAGCTAGTTATTCTTAAACTTTAGTTAACTTCGGCTGCAACTATGGTAGCGCTTTACAGCTCTGCGATCGGGATTAATTGATACAAAACTCAGTTGTCAGTTGGCAGTTGGCAGTTGGCAGTTGTCAGTGGTCAGTGGTCAGTTGGCAGTGATTAAGGGTAATTTTTGCTTTTTTAAAAAACGACCTTAGCCTTAATTAACTATCATTTCTTGGTTTAAAAGTCAATAGGTTGCGCGGGATATTAATGAATCAGTCGGGAGAAAGAGGATGTTATCAGAATATATCAATAAATTAAGAGATGTAAGAACACTAAATACATTGAGAGGAGAAACGACAGATGGTAGCTACCCTAGAAGATACTAAGCGCCAAGCGATCGCAACTAAATTAGCAGACATGAAAGCGCTGCAAAACCTGTTGATAGCCAACGAGCAATTGTTCATCAATTCCTGCAACGACTCCGAACTAGCCCAGCGCTTCCGGGATATGCTCGAAGACGATCGCAAAAACTTGGGCGTATTAGAAACTACGATCGTGCAATACGGCATTCAAACCGAACCCAAAGAAACCAGCACAAAAATGATTGAAGAAGTTCAGAAACTCATGCAAGGTTCTGAACTCACCATGTTTGAAAAAGTCGCTCAGCACGAACTGCTCAAACACAAACAAACAATGGCCGGTTTGTTAATTCACAAAGCTGCTCAAGTAGTCGGCGCTGACATCGAAGCTGCCATTACCCCCCTCAACACAGTTAACTTTGAGAACCGCGCTCACCAAGAACAACTCAAAGGAGTTCTCGAAATTTTAGGCGTACGCGAATTGACTGGCAAAGACCCCGACCAAGGCGTTTGGGCTCGCGTACAAGATGCAATGGCAGCTATGACCGGCATCATCGGCGGTGCAGTTACCCGCAGCAAAGATGAGATGAACATCACCGAAATCATCTCAATGGATCACCGCAAAACCGATACCCTATTTATGGAAATCGCAAGCACCGACGATCCTCAAAAACTGCAAGAATTCTTCGGTCAACTTTACAAAGACCTCAGCGTTCACGCAGAAGCAGAAGAACAAGTTGTTTATCCCGCAGTTCGCAGCTACTACGGCAATACTCAAGAACTGTACAGCGAGCAAGCAGAAATGAAGCAGATGCTTGCCCAAATTAAGGCTCTCAACCCCACTTCTTCTGATTTCAAAGCCCAAATTAAACAGCTCCAAACAGCGGTTAAAGATCACATTCGACAAGAAGAAAACGATATGTTCCCTCATATTCGCCGCAACCTGAGCGAAGCACAAATGGAACAAATGGCTACTGAATTCAAAGCAGCCAAAAGCACCATCCAGCAAGAAATGGCTAACCTGAGCTAATTCAGCAGTCACCTAATTACAACTCTAGCAAAACTAGAGAATAGTTAAACTGCAACCTATCAATCCCGCTACCCACGTAGCGGGATTACTGTTTTTTTATAAAAAAACAATCTAAATAAACCCGCCCTAGGTAACGTGGTTGTGGGGGCGGGTTTATTTAGATTGTGAGTTATAGTCAAAGATTGTGGGTGAAAGTTCCCCCACAAAATGCGGTTATTTATATCTCAACTCGCGACAAATCTATCCGTTAATCACCGATCCGCCGTTGGGATGCAAAATTTGACCCGTCATGTAAGACGAATCTTTTGAAGCTAAAAACACGTAGCTGGGGGCAACTTCATCGGGTTGACCGGCGCGTCCCAATGCCGTGTCTGCACCAAATTTCTCCACTTTTTCTTCAGGGAAAGTTGCAGGAATTAGAGGGGTCCAAATCGGGCCGGGGGCGACTCCGTTTACGCGAATTCCTTTCTCAGCTAAACTTTGAGACAAGGAGCGAGTAAAGGCAACAATTGCTCCTTTTGTGGAGGAGTAATCTAGCAATTGTTGATTGCCTTTGTAAGCGGTGACAGAGGTAGTGTTGATAATTGCACTTCCTTCTTTGAGATGTTTGAGAGCGGCTTTTGTGAGGTAAAACATTGAGAAAATGTTGGTGCGGAAGGTGCGCTCTAATTGTTCGGCGGTGATGTCTTCGATGCTTTCTTGGGGATGCTGTTCGGCGGCGTTGTTGACGAGGATGTCGAGGTGTCCGAATTCTTTAACTGTTTGTTCTACAAGATTTTGGCAGAGGCTTTCATCGCCGATGTCGCCCGCGATCGCAATACAGCGCCGGCCTTGCTGTTCGATCGCCTCTTTGGTTTTTTTGGCATCATCATCTTCGTTAAGATAGCTGATGACCACGTTAGCGCCTTCCTTGGCAAAGGCGATCGCCACTGCACGCCCGATACCGCTGTCTCCGCCAGTAATTAAGGCTACTTTGTCCCGCAATTTATCGCTACCTCGATATCCCTCCGCGAAGGATTGGGGTTGCGGGGTCATTTGCGATTCAATACCGGGTTGCTGTTCTTGATGTTGAGCCGGATTGGTTTGTTGTTGAGTTGGCATAACATATTCCTCTACGTTCTACCTCTATAAATAAAGGTTTTATTGAGGCGGGGAATCGGTCTTTTTGCTGATCGTCCTCTACGACTAAAGACACTAATTAAAGAGATAAATAAACCCGTCAGCCGAGCCCATGATTGTGGCGGGCTGGTTTATATAAATTGTGAGTTTTCCTCAAATATTGTCGGTAAAACGCGCCCCTACGAGCATCGCGATATATTTGTTGTAGAGGCGGGTTTCACGAAAAATATTTCCGGTAATTAGAGAAATTCATAAACCCGCCCCGCGAGCCTCTAATTATTGTCTTATTGTCAAAACAGCAAAAAGCACGCCAAAATATCATTTGACGTGCAGGTTAAACAAGCTAGTTGCTAATTGCTGAGTCTCAAACTAGAGACCCAACTTAAGATTAAAGAAGCGAATTCGTAGGACTAGGAGGAACGACGAACAATGATTCATCGAGACCATTCTCTTGTAAAAATGTTGCAATCAGAGCATTCGCCGAATTTTGCAAATCGTTGATGTCAACAAAGCTGCTAACAACTGGACTCTGATCTACTACAAAGTTGCCAAAATTGCTGACTGGTTGAGGGACTGAGCCGGGGACGGGCTTATTCAGCGGATCATTATCATCGGAGATGCTAGAAGCAGTCACCGTGCCGCCGGTCAGCGGATCGATGCTGTCAATAACCCTTTCTGGTTCCGTCGGTACTGGCGCCGGCACGATCGGTGTTACAAAAGTGTTTGGCCCCGGCACCGAGAACGTAACAGGATTAGGCCCTGTCGGAATGGGGAACGGGTTGGCAACGCCCGGAGCGTTGAAAACTTCCAAGAGCGAATAGGTACCCGGAGCTAAATTGGTGAACAGAACCTCGCCCTGAGCATTACTCCTCACCAGAGGCTCGGTAGCAGCATCGTAGCGACCATTGTTGTTGAAATCCAAGGTGAACGGGATGCCCTCCAAAGGAGGTTCGCCCTCATCTCGAAGGCCGTTGCGGTTGTCGTCCCGGAATTTTCCTCCGAGATAGTTAAAGAACTGGCCGTTGCCCACCAAAGCACAAGTAAACGTTTGGTTTGCGCCCAAAACGATGTCCAGTGGTTGAGTAGTTTGGAAAGAATTGGAAGGCACTACTTCCCGGACTCGGTAAATACCGGGAGTCAAATTGCCAAACTCCCAGCGGCCGAACTGATCGCTGACGGTACTTGCTTCTCCGGCATCAATGGCGTCGTTACCGTTGCTGTCGATGTAGATTGTGACCCCTGCGATCGGCGTTTCAAAGCCGTCCCGGTAGCCGTTGCCGTTCAAGTCTTGGAATTTGCATCCAGTGATGCGGCTGTTGGGGGTGTTGCCAAAGACAACGTTGGCATCTTGAGTGCTGAGGTTGAACTGCACCCGATCCGGAGTAGTAGGACTAAAACCAGCTTGTGGCACTTCCCGAACCACATAATTGCCCGGTTCTAGGTTGGTGAAAGCACCGCGCCCGTTGGCATCAGTTACTAGCGACTGTTCCCCTGTGTCGAGGGCGCCGTTGTCGTTGGCATCAAGGTAGACCGTGATGCCGGGAATGCCCACTTCCTGTAGAGTGTTGGCCGGTTCGTAACGACCATTAGCGTTCTGATCGTTATATTTGAAGACCGTGATGTTGGGGCGCGTATTCCCGACAGCACCGCTACCTGGATTTACCAAAATCGGGGTGAAGAAGACTGCGGGTTCCGGGTTGACCGGCGGGAAGGGGGGCGGAAAGTTCGCCGCAACGACCCGCTGACCACCTGGAACAGTTGGATCTGCCACTATGAAAGGCAGTGTTCCCTGCTGTCGCGATTGGGGCCCGGGGGCTGTGACTTCTACCGGGTTCTGCGTAGTTGCAATTGGCGGCTGGTTGGGTATGAATGTTTCAAAGGTTTCCAATACAGAGTAGCTGCCAGCTTTCAAATCTCTGAAGGTAGCCCTACCATCAGGCCCAGTTAACAGTCGCGGTTCGCCCACGTCTGTCCTGCCGTTCCGGTTCAAATCGAGGATGAACGGGATGCCATCGAGGGCAACTTCGCCGGAGTCTTGTATGCCGTTGGCGTTGTTGTCCCGGAATTTGAAGATCGGGATTTCGTACAGGGGAGTGTTGCCCACTTGAGCGCAGGCCCAGGTTTCGCCAGGGCCGAGGTTCACGTCAAGCAGGGGGGTGTTGCCGGGAGGAGTGCTTTGGGGAAAATCTCTTTCTAACGGTTCAGTGCCGGGCCCGTTGGCGCGCTCTTCCCGAATCCGGTACAGCCCAGCCGACAAACCAGTGAATCGGAACTCGCCGTTTCTATCGGTTAAGGTAGTGCGTTCCCCTGTATCTAGCTGACCGTTGTTGTTGGCATCGATATAGATTCTGACGTTTTCCATCGGGGGTTCACTCCCGTCTCGAAAGCCGTCGTTGTCTACGTCGAGGTATTTGCAGCCAATAATCTGACCTTCCGGGACGGGACCATTGCCGAACAACACTGTGGCATTATTGCCCGCGAGGGTGACGACGACTGGGTTTGGAGTTGTCGGGCTGAAACCGGCTGGCGAGATTTCCCTGACTGTATAGGTGCCTGGAAGCAAGCCTGGAAATACGAAGTTTCCGCTGGGGTTTGTCAACGTCGAGGGTTCACCTGGATCGACAGTGGTGTTGTTATTGGTGTCAATAAAGATTTGGACGTTGGGGAGCCCCGGTTCGCCGGGTTCTCGAATGCCGTTGAGGTTCTGGTCGTTGAACTTGGTACCCTGGATACCCGCAGGAGCGTTGCCAAAATTGATGGTTGGCGGTAACACTACTGGAAATAATACAGGAGTTACCTGACTAGCACTTTTTTCTGCCATGATTTTCTGTTCCTTCACACCTAAATCTACGTAAGCTACAGGCTACTGTATCACTTTGTCAATCAGCAGTTAGCTGCTGCTAGCGACTGACGATCGCTACTCAATCATACATACGTCTACGTTGCTCGAAGGTTCCTCATCTAACATCAGGCTTACTCCAGCTTTGTCGCACGAGATTATATCAGGTTTTGAATAGCTGTGGCAATTTGAGCGCAATATCTTCAAGATTTGCGCCCGGAGTTCTTCTGCCCGTGGACACTTGCTGTTTTGAGCTGGAACAACGTTAAAACTCACTGCACCTCGGTGACTTGAGCGACCATGCCACGAGGGCTATCGCACTTGGGGAATTGTCTGATAATTCCTAAAAACAGGTATGATACTGTCTCTGAATCTTGCTCCTCATATACAAGCCAGCTTTGGGCTTCCCGGAACTCTGGCTTGGCTTTGGAGGTTGCCAACAATAGGGTATCACGCGATCGCCCTTTAACCTCTTCCTAATTTTTATCTGCGGTTTTGGATTCGGGGCGATCGAGCTTTGTCTCACCCTACTTAACCGGGAAATTCCTCACACCCATCGGCACAAACCAGTCAGCTATCACCCCATTATCTAATTCATTGATATTGACACAATTACCAACTTGTGCATTAGGCTCCAGACCGACATTCTGTTGCCCAAAGTTAGGAATATTGCCTAAATTTGCAAAAAATCCATCACTCAAAAATTTACTAATTTGATCACTATCACGACCCTGGCTCAAAAGCAAGCTATCCGCCCCCATATTACCCGCAGGTTCGGGTCTCGTATAGCTGTTGGCATCAGTTAACGGGTCGCCCTTCCAGGATTTAGCCGACCTACCCTCAGCCTCTCCAGTCACGAAATCGATGCTGCTAGCCCCAATCTCTGCCGAGACAACAACCACCGCAGGCGGAGTCGTTTGAATGAAACCGGGCGGCGGAACTTCGCGGACAACATAACTACCTACCGGAACATTGCGGAAACTGTAATTGCCTTGAAGGTCGCTTAAGGTACTCGCTTCGCCCGGATCTAAACTGCTGTTGTTGTTGAGGTCGATGTAAATTTGAGTATTGGCGATCGGCGGTTCCCCGGCATCGAGGATGCCGTTGGCGTTAAAATCGTTAAATTTCACACCGCTGATGGTGCCAGTCACCAATACATTGCCAAAGCTGAGATTAGTGGCATTTGTGCCGTTGCCTACGGTGATCGGCGTCGGATTAGGCGTGGTTTGGAGAAAACCGGGCTGCGGAACTTCCCTCACGACATAGGTTCCTTGAGGCAAATTGATAAAAGAGAAATTACCTTCGGGGTTGGTTAAAGTCGAAGGTTCGCCCGGATCTACACTGCCATTGTTGTTGAAATCAAGGTAAATCGGCCAGTTGGCAACTCTCGGTTCCGTCGGTTCGTTGATACCGTTAGCGTTGAGGTCGTTGAACTTGAAGCCGCTGATGCTGCCGGTAGGAAAATTGTTGCCGAAATTGACGCCGACAGCGTTGGTATTGCCGGTGATGTCGATCGGGCCTGGATTTGGCGTAGTCTGTACCCATCCCGGTTGCTGAACTTCCCTCACCAAATATCTGCCGGGAGAAACATTGGCAAAAGTGTAGTTGCCTTGGGGGTTTGTGATGGTATTGGGTTCGCCCGGATCAAAGCTGCTGTTGCCGTTGAGGTCGAGGTAAATTGGCCAGTTTGCCAGGGGCGGGTCTGTGGCGTCTCTGACGCTGTTGGCATTGAGGTCGTTGAACTTGACACCGCTGATGCTGCCGACAAAAAAGACATTGCCAAAATTGATGTTGTTGACAGTGGCGTTGGAAGTAACGTTAACCGGGCCGGGGTCAGGCGTGGTTTGAAGAAAACCCGGTTGCTGGACTTCTCTCACCAAATATGTATCGGCGGGAATATTGACAAAAGCGTAATTGCCTTCAACGTTTGTAAAAGTAAAAGGTTCGTCGGCGTCGAGCCTGTTGTTGCGGTTGAGATCGAGGTAAATTTGCCAGTTAGCTAGCCCTTGTTCCCCAGGATCTCGGCTGCTGTTGTTGTTGATGTCGTTGAATTTTGTGCCTGCGATCGTCCCTGCGTTAAAGTTGTTGCCAAAATTGATATTGCCAGCGTTTGTGCCGCTGGTAATCGTGATGGGTGCGGGATTTGGGGTAGTTTGGCGAAAGTTCGGCTGCTGGACTTCCCTAACTTGGTAAGTTCCCGGTGGCAGGTTGGCGAAGATGTAGTTGCCTTGCGCGTTTGTGACGGTGGAAGGTTCGTTAAATTCTGGCTGGCCGTTGTTGTTGAGGTCGAGGTAGATTTGCCAGTTGGGAATGGGGACTTCTCCGGGATCAGGGCGGCCGTTGGCGTTAAAATCGTTGTATTTGGTGCCGCTGATGCTGCCGACTTGGAAGTTCCCGATGTTGACGTTGCCGATGTCTATTTGGCTGGCGGTTCTGAATTCGGACATGGTGTTGCTGGGGCCCAATGAACGCGGTTCAATGTTTTCTGTAGGGCAATCTAGCAGTTTTTTTGCCAATTGCAGCTATTTCAGGGGATAAATTATTTTAAGGAAAGGGAAGGGAGGGGAATCAGAAATGCCCCATGCCCCATGCCCCATGCCCCATGCCCCATGCCCCATGTCCCATGCCCCATGCCCCATGCCCGATGTGTAAATTTTTTCCAGATTTGATGTACGATCGCTACCAGTTTTCCAGAGGTCAAATTCCCAATGTCCCAAAACTTGACAGCAAGCTGGAATAAAGCCCGCGAGGTTCCGAGTTTGCTCTTCGGCTGGAGTTTGTGCGGTTTATTGGCAATGAGCTCGATCACCCCTACTCCTGCTGTCGCACAGCTACCTACCTCCGAACAGAGTAACAGCAATAATCCGATCGCTCAAACAGGTGCGATCGTCCGTCCCACGCTCAAATTGGGCAGCCGAGGGTCGGAAGTGATCGAACTCCAAGCTGCTCTTAAATTATTGGGCTTTTACCCTGAAACTGTAGACGGGATTTTCTCACAAAGCACCGCTAGAGCTGTGTCTCAGTTCCAGGAAGCAGCAGGTCTGCCTCCCGACGCAATAGTCGGTCAAGATACTTGGAACCGGCTGTTTCCTGCGACTCCGAGCGCGATCGAAAACCCGATCGCCAACGATCCTGTAACTGGCGACAACTCAGAGATTAGCCCCGAAGCGCAGCCAACCAATTTCCCGGTTTTGAGAAGACGAATGCGCGGGCAAGCCGTCAGAGATTTGCAAGAGCGGCTGCAGGCCAAGGGATTTTTGCGGGTGAGTGCTGACGGCGTGTTTGGCCCGGAAACTCAAGCTGCTGTCAAGGCTGCTCAGCGACAATATCAACTGCCAGCAGACGGCATTGTCGGCCGCGCAACTTGGGAAGCTCTGCTGCGTTGACAGCAAGCCAAAAGTGCCGGCTATGCACGTTGCGGTATCGGGCGATCGTACAAATTGTTAATAATCGCTTTGGGAAGTATTTCTGCACGTCAAAAAGTGTCAAGTTTGGTAAACAAAGTGTTTTTATGCACGCAGTTGGTGTTAACTTAAAAACATGAGGGGCAAAACCAAGAAGCACAAAAAACTTGGATAAAAATTTGGAATTAGAGTATTTGTCCCGATCTGCTCTAGTCCGCAGGCAACGCCTGAACCGTGTAGCTTATTAGCAAAGAAAGGTTGATATTGCGATTCGTATTTGTTAAATAGCTTGAGGCTATTGGATTAATCAAAAGTTGCGATCGCACAACAGTCAAAGACAGAAGTCTGAATAGACTCCGCTGATAGCTAGCTCGTCCGCAGAGTAGTTGCAAAAAAGTCCACCTTAGTTGTAGTTTGCTGAAACTCAGCAGAGCTAAAAACCCACTTGAATCAACTGAATTTACAAACTTTTTAGGGTCTGGCATCCGATATGCTAGGCCCTAAAATTTTTGATAGTTGACAGTTGACAGTTGACAGTTAACAGTTAACAAAGTAATAAGCTGTTGTGCATTTAAAACGCATAGTGGTATAATATAAAATAATGATATTCAGACAAAGTGAATGCCTGCTAAAAATTTTCTAAGTTCCGAAACAAAGGAAACTCTTCAACAAGTA
>NZ_JAUBPI010000136.1:0-6372 GCF_036700645.1 Microcoleus sp. S36b_A4
ATCATTATTATTCCCTAATATTTCTATTCTAAGAGGTATTGACAAAATCTACCCCCTTCTAACTTGTTAGCAATGATACAGGCTTAACTGATTACCAATGAGATTTTGCCTCACTCGCTGGTTTGTGAGCGTCAGTCGTCGAACTTAAATATTATAAGTAATTACCCGAACTTGATATAACTGGATACAACAGTGGCTAAAAGTTTTTCCGATTCCACAATTATCTACAGGCTAGGCTCGATTAAGAGCGTTAATGAATTTTTACCCAAATCCCTTTCCTTACTTGATAAATGAGAGTGAATTCTTATTTTATTCTGCCGCTTATTGACAGAAGATTGGTATATTTAAGCAGAGCAAACCCAAGCTTTTCTATCTTGAAGATAGGTAGCTTGAGAAATCGTTAAAGAGAATGTCGTCGGCTCTTAAACATGATTGGGTATGGCATCAATTTCGCCAATAACTCAATACTCACTTGTTTATGGGTGGGGAGCAGAAAAACTACAATAGTCCGAGTCAAGTATTAGGCGTTTTTGAGCTGCCGTTGGAAACAAATTTGGTATGATTGAGGTAACATTTTTAAATGATGGGGCTTCTTAACAATACTGACCCATCTTTTTTTACCATAAATTGGTCATAACCCCGTCAGCTAGGGGGTTATGACGGGGGTATCACCCCGTCAGGTGTATTGGTTGATCACCATAAGCTCAGGAGAGCCAGAAACGTTATATATTTCTGTGTCTCGGACTGATATAAAAAAAGAAAATTAATAGTGTAGGTTTTGTTTCTCAACCTAACCTACACTATTAATAATTTGTGTAAGGGGAATGTTTATTCCTAACTCTCATTATTCACGAGACGGAAGTTACGGAAATACGGATAACTGTTGTTTTCCTGAGTCTTTCTTCTTCCTTGCTTCTTCCTCCTTCTTTCCACGTCCCCATTCCTAATTACCAATTCCCAAATGACTCGCTTAGCCACAACAATAGAAGCCATACTTTACCTAAAAGGTCAGCCAGTGTCGATCGCAGAAATTGCCGAGATTGCCAAGTGCGATCGAGCCGAAGCCGAAGACGCCATCATCGAACTCATGTCTGACTCGTCCCACCGCGACAGTGCATTAGAAGTCGTCGAAACCCCCACAGGATACAGCCTGCAACTCAGAGAAGAGTTTGCCAGTTTAATGCAAACTTTAATACCTCCAGAATTAGGTGTGGGAGCTTTGCGGACGCTGGCTGCGATCGCCCTCAAAGGCGGCATCGCTCAGCCAGATTTAGTTAACTTGCGAGGTTCAGGAGCTTACCAACAAGTGCAGGAGCTGGTAGAAATGGGTTTCGTCCGCAAACGGCGACCGACTGAGGGGCGGTCGTATTGGTTACAAGTTACCGAGAAATTTCATCGGTACTTTCAAGTAGATCAACTGCCAAAACAATTGCAACTTGACTTTCAGGCAAATTTGTACCCAAGCAATGACGAGTAGTTTGAAGTAGAATGTAACCAGCCAGAAATTAAGAATCGCCAAATGGTTTTTCACCCTGACTTTGACACATCCAATGCCCAACAAACCGCAGTCAATCCACTGCTGAAGTACCTCCAACACCAATCCCCGGAGGTTCTAGCCCACGTCGCCAAGTCCGTCAGCCCCGACATCAGAGAAATAATCTCTCATAACGTTCAAGGACTTGTCGGCGTTTTGCCTTCAGAAAATTTTAACGTCGAAATTACCACCGATCGCGAAAACTTAGCAGGTTTGCTAGCTTCAGCGATGATGACAGGCTATTTTTTGAGGCAAATGGAGCAAAGGATGCACCTAGAAGAAAATTTAGCAAGCACCAGCTCGATTAAACCAAACTCACCCAAAGACAAGTAAAAAGATCAACGGGTTGGGGAAGCAAGAAAGATGAAAGTTGTTCAGAAAAATCCATAATCCTGAATCATGGAGGCACAGGGAATTAAGAAACCGGGCTGTTAACCGGCTATCCCTCGCGCTACACCGAGGCTTTTGGTGAAAAAACCCGGTTACTGCTTCCAGGACTATCAAGCATCAGATTCATCTTCCATCCTCCACCCCTGCAACTAATACCAATTTCAAAAAAGAATGCAACTGTAGATAAGCTCCAAATCCTTATGCAGTAAGTCATTCTTAATTCTTTAATCGAAAATCGAAAATTGAAAATGGTATTACCCACCGGCGGAGCTACCCGATAGGGGAAAAGCACCCGGACGTACTTTAATTTTCTGAACTTGACCCAAACGGTTAATTTCCACTTCTAGTTCTTTGCCCACAACCGTGTTTTCCACCCGTTCTTGCACGTCACCGGGAGTGTTAACCGCAATTCCGTCAACTTTTTGAATGACATCTCCGGGGCGCAAGTCGGCTTTTTGAGCGGGGGAATTTTCCACGACTCGCGCCACGGCTACGCCTTGATCGAGGGTAATTTTATTATTATTATCGAGCTGTTTGTTGAGTTCTGCCTTGGTGGCGGCACTCAAGCTGACCATTTGAATGCCGAGATAGGGATGTTCGGCTCTACCTTTGGCGAATAGCTGATCGGAAACTCGTTTGGCGGTTTCGATCGGAATTGCAAATCCCAAGCCCTGAGCGTCCGCGCGGATAGCGGTATTGATACCAATTACTTCGCCTTGGTCATTGAGTAGCGGCCCGCCAGAATTGCCGGGGTTGATGGCAGCATCGGTTTGGATAAAGCGAACTCGCTTGTCGGGGATGCCGACTTGGGAACTCGATCGACCCGTAGCGCTGATAATGCCCACAGTCACGGTATTGTCGAGACCTAAAGGATTGCCGATCGCGATCGCCCACTGTCCCGGTACAATATTGTCCGATCGACCCAAAGCCACCTGCGGCAGTTCCTTAGCATTAATCTTAACCACAGCGACATCCGTCAGCGGATCGACTCCCTGCACCTTACCCTCAAACTCCCGGCCGTCTTTGAGAGTCACCTTAACAGTATCCGTCCCGGAGACAACGTGAGCATTAGTAACTATGCGGCCGTCCGAAGTGAGAATAAAGCCGGAACCCGTACCTCTCTTGGTTCGTTCTTCCGGCTGCGGCAAATTCTCCCCAAAAAACCGACGAAACAAAGGATTTTTGAAAGCTTCGGGCACTTGATTCGCCACCTTGGTTGATGCGTCAATCCGCACTACAGCCGGGCCGACTTTTTCCGCTGCTTCAGCAATAAAATTGGGATTGCTGCGATCAACCGCCCGATTTTCCTGAACTGAAGGAGAGGGATAGGGGGGGATTTGCTGGCGTACTACTGGCAAAACCAATCCGGTTTCCAGATTGTTTGAGCCTTGCAGATAGCGATTTCCCAACCATCCCATACCTCCGCCGATTGACAGCAGAGTCACATAAAGGGTCGCTTGCTTAAAAGATAAACTCATTTAATAACTCCCGCTAAATACCTCATCCCCGCAGACAGGTTCCGAATCAAGCTTTTTTGTCTTGGCGACGGGAAGGAAGCGGGGCGGGGCGTACCGCTTCCTCAAGAACATAGCTGTTAACAGGCTGGCGCCCATCGGCATCACAGGCAATTTTGCCGGATTTACCAAGAGCGAATCAAACTAATAATTCTCATCCTAACTTGGCTTAGCCTGGGATTTACAGTCTGGGGGGTGGCTAGAGCTGGTAAATATGCAGTTTCACAGGATTTTAAAATTGTCAACTGTCCGAAATGAATACTTTTTTATGTACATAATGACTTTGAAACGCTTATTTCCGCTGATTTCTGCACTAATTTGGTCGATCGCACCCGTTGAGAAAACGGCGGCAAATACCGAAATCCCACCTGCAAATCTTCCTTTAGGTACACCTGTAGAAAACCCCGACCCCGCCCGCGATTGCCCCAGTCCGGCTATGTCTCGGTTGCGTCGCCACACTGTGGCCCAGGGCGAAACAATAGAAAGCATCGCGCGGCAGTACAGTGTGATTCCTGCGGCGCTGATCGGGATAAACCCGATGTTGCGGGGCGGTGGAGTATCTGCTGGAAGTGCGATCGTCATTCCTCCGTACAGTGGCATGGAGGTAAAAGTGCCTGCGGGCTGGAATTGGCAAAAACTGGCAGAAGCTTACAAAGTGCCCGCAGATTTGCTATTTGAGGCGAATGGGTGCAGGCCTTTGGGGAAAACGGTGTTTGTGCCAGCGGTGAATAGGTCGATCGGGCCTTCTATCAATCCCGATGCAACGCCATCGGTGCAAGGATTTCCGCTGCCCGCGCCAGCAGTGGAAGCTTTGCGTTACGGGCGGCAATTGCATCCGGCGCGGCGCGAATTTTTTTTCCACAGCGGCGTAGATTTTTTGGCGTCGGAGGGTACGCAGGTTTTGGCCGCGGGCGAGGGGACTGTCGCTTTTGCCGGGCCGCAGGGGGATTACGGGAATTTAGTGGTGGTGAACCATGAAGCGGGGAAGCAAACGCGCTACGCTCATTTGAAAGATATTGCCGTAAAAGTCGGTCAAAAAGTGCAGTCTGGAGAAGTTTTGGGAACTGTGGGGACGACGGGAAAACGGGACATTCCGCCATCTCATTTGCATTTTGAAGTTCGGTACAATTCCGGTTTGGGTTGGGTTGCTGAAGACCCACTGCTTTATTTGCAAGCGACTATTAAAAAATAGGATTGTTAGTGTGCTGGGGGGGTAACAACCCGCCCCAAATCCAGAGGGGGTAAGGATTGAGCTGGGTTGTGGTAAAAAAAGATAGGCAGCAGAATCATTACACGATTGCCTATTCCAAAAAATATGTTACCAACATTTTACCAGACTCACTTACAAAAACAACTGACGCAAACCCCGTTTATTTTACTCACAATCTTTTTGAACCTGATAGAATCCGAGAAAGAAGTAACGATCGCACTAATCGGGTTTCCATTAATCACTTATTGGTGAACAACTTATTGCCCGATCGCACATTTCTCTCCAATTCGATCGCCCGATCAACAAAAAACCCGATCGCCCATCAACCCAAAAATCAGATCGCCCCAATCAACACAAAAATTTGATCGCACATTTCTCTCAATTTCGATCGCCCTAAAACTCGCTACATTAGGACTTACGATGGAGGCAGAGAAACCCGGTTTTGGACGACAATAAATACTTCGTTACAGCCCACAGATTCGGTAAAAACCCGGTTTCTTTGGTGGGAGTGGGTAAGTCCCGTACACAAAAAATTAGATCGCCCGAATCGACCCAAAAATCCGATTATCGCCCGCCGCTAACTCCCTCCAATCGCAGGAAATGCACCCGGCCCGACGCATCCCCCGCTACAACTGTCACCCCATCAGGCGAAATTGCACAGCAACGAAACCCAGTTTCTCCGCTGAAACTAGCAACCCCTTCACCGCTAAACAAATCCCAGATTTTCAGGGTGTTATCCTCTGAAGCGGAAATCGCGGTTTGGCCGTCGGGTGCGATCGCGACTGCATATACCAGGCTACTATGACCGGTGAGAGTTCTAAGTTCGGTGCCTGTCTCGGTGTCCCAGATTTTCAGGGTGTTATCGTATGAAGCGGAAATCGCGGTTTTACCGTCTGGTGCGATCGCCACTGCATTTACCCAGCCAGTATGACCGGTGAGGGTTCTAAGTTCGGTGCCTGTCTCGGTGTCCCAGATTTTCAGGGTGTCATCCACTGAACCGGAAATCGCTGTTTTGCCGTCTGGTGCGATCGCCACTGCATTTACCGAGTTACTATGACCCGTGAGGGTTCTAACTTCGGTACCTGTCTCGGTGTCCCAGATTTTCAGGGTGTTATCCTCTGAAGCGGAAATCGCGGTTTTACCGTCTGGTGCGATCGCCACTCCATTTACCGAGCTATGACCGCTGATGGTTCTAAGTTCGGTGCCTGTCTCGGTGTCCCAGATTTTCAGGGTGTTATCGTATGAAGCGGAAATCGCTGTTTTACCGTCTAGTGCGATCGCCACTCCATTTACCCAGCCAGTATGACCGGTGAGGGTTCTAAGTTCGGTGCCTGTCTCGGTGTCCCAAATTTTCAGGGTGTCATCCACTGAACCGGAAATCGCGGTTTTACCGTCTGGTGCGATCGCGACTGCTGATACGCCGCCAGTATGACCGGTGAAAGTTCTAAGTTCGGTGCCTGTCTCGGTGTCCCAGATTTTCAGGGTGTAATCAGCGGAAATCGCGGTTTTACCGTCTGGTGAGATCGCCACTCCATTTACCGAGCTACTATGACCGGTGAGGATTCTAAGTTCGGTGCCTGTCTCGATGTCCCAGATTTTCAGGGTGTTATCGTATGAAGCGGAAATCGCGGTTTTACCGTCTGGTGCGATCGCCACTCCATTTACCGAGCTACTATGACCGGTGAGGATTCTAAGTTCGGTGCCTGTCTCGATGTCCCAGATTT
>NZ_JAUBPI010000136.1:6472-12544 GCF_036700645.1 Microcoleus sp. S36b_A4
TCAGGGTGTTATCGTATGAAGCGGAAATCGCGGTTTTGCCGTCTAGTGCGATCGCCACTGCCCTTACCAGGTCAGTATGACCGGTGAGAGTTCTAAGTTCGGTGCCTGTCTTGGTGTCCCAGATTTTCAGGGTTTTATCCCATGAACCGGAAATCGCGGTTTTACCGTCTGGTGCGATCGCCACTGCCCTTACCGGGTCAGTATGACCGGTGAGAGTTCTAAGTTCGGTGCCTGTCTCGGTGTCCCAGATTTTCAGGGTGTTATCATCGGAAGCGGAAATCGCTGTTTTACCGTCTGGTGCGATCGCCACTGCTAATACCGAGTTACTATGACCGCTGAGGGTTCTAAGTTCGGTGCCTGTCTCGGTGTCCCAGATTTTCAGGGTGTTATCATCGGAAGCGGAAATCGCGGTTTTGCCGTCTGGTGCGATCGCCACTGCTCTTACCGAGTCACTATGACCGGCAAGTGTCCGCAGCGCTCCTTCATTTGCCCGTTCTAAATTACCCCTCAAAGGCCGCAGCCATACACTATCTTTCGATTGCCGCGCCTGTTCCAAGATCCCTTGAATCTGGGGCACTTCAAAATCCAGCAACCTTCCCCACAAATGCTCAACCAATTGCGTTTTATCGCTATCCAAAACGTGCGCCGACTTCCGAATTCCCCCTTGAATCAACTTCAGCATTTTCCCTTGCCCCTCCGACAACAAAACATCAGAAACCCTCGCCAAATCGTAATCCTCAATTAACGCTTGTACCCCGATCGCATCCAACTTCGCCTCAATAAAATCAAAATCCGTCAACAACTGATGCAGCCGTTCCCCTTGAACACTCTCCGCCAAATGCCCCGGCAGAGTTTCCAAAGCATAAAGCCGCTTTTGCGGCGACATTTTCCCCAACCGTTCTTTAAACTTACCCATCGCCGTACAAATCCTCCCACAAATTATCAGAAATCGCCGTTTCGATATCCCGCAGCGAAACCCCAGCTTTCTGCACTACATCCTTACGATGCAGAAATCTTTGGAAACTCGCGTGATAGATACTGTAATCTGGGGGAGTGTCGCTGCTACGGCGCAGAAACTGTTCCCAATCATCCAGAACTTCCTGCAAATCTAAAGCATCTTCCTCAGCAAAATCCGCCAAAATATCGCAGGAAACAGGCTTACGAGTTTTTGTCAACAAATAAATCACCTTCAACTTGCGGCGGCGCAATTCTTTATCTTTAACCGCCATTTCCATCCGCGCCCAATGCTTCTCATAATATCCTTCCAACTCCCTCGGCAAATCTTCCAAAGTCACATCGCTGTACTTGCCGCTATCGATATCATTGAGCACATAGCGGAGGTACATAAAATTATTCTGGCTTTTTTCCGCCACCGCCGCCACAAACTGATCTCGCTGCAAATTTTGCCGGTTAATCCAACTCTGAATTGACGCGCTGTTGCTGGTGCGTTTGTCAATATAAAGCTTGACATCCGCCAAACTTTCTGCACTGTACTGCATCAAATCAAAAACCTGATGATTTGGCAAAGGCAGAGATTCCGGTCGCTTCGAGACAATAAAATAAACATTATCCGGCAAAGCATCTGGCAAATAGAGGACATTGCTGCCCCGCCCATGATCGCTCCGATCGACTTCATCGAGCGCATCCACAACACAAACTAACTTTTTCCCGCCCAATTTAGCACTGATTTCCCCCAACAATCGACTGAAAAAATTGCCATCTGTAGTTGCATTTTCGGGCAATTTTGGGTAATCCAGTTTAAAGGCTTGAATTAACTGAGTGCAGGCATTTTCCAGAAATTGCTTTGCCTTAACCGTGCCTTGAGATTGCGAGTTAAAATGGACTACACAGCGCCGCTTCATCAGCAGCACTAACTTTGCCATGATTGAACTTTTCCCGACACCCGGATCTGCTTCTAAAACAAAATATCCTTTGGGATTTTTCTGCAAGAATTCGGCAATTGCTTCAAATACAAATCGGCGACCGGTAAAGTCTTGAGTCCGGTCGGCAATAATCGTTTCGCACTCGTAGGGAAGCGGCAATCGGGGCGCGGAAGTATCAACAAATCGTTCCAGCAAATTCTGAACTTGCGCCAAATCGGATCGGATGCCAATTTCTATGGATTCCAATTTCCCCATCACTTGACAAATCTGCTGCCCAGTTGCCACGGCCTCCAATTTGTGCAGAATTTCCCCATTTTGCAGCCCCAAATCTCTCAGTTCCGCCAAAGCAATTTGGTGCAGATTCAACAGCATCGCCGCAAACTTTTCTCCTCCCTTCGCCGCATCCAGTTTCAGCACTTCGCGGTACGCTTTCGGGAAAGTTGCGTACAGCTTGTCCGCCACAAATTCCACAATTTCCGCATCGAAGGATTTGCCCTCGCTGGCCGCGAATTCGTTGAGGAAAGTGGCCCAATCTGCCGTTGTCAATCCGGTAACTCGATCGAACTCCTCCGCATCCGCAGAAAAAATCTTGGTTAACTGGTCTTCGGAAATATTTAAACCCCTTGACAAATCGGCTGTATTCGTGTTAATATCCAGCCAGTATTCAGGAGTTTTCTCGGCTAATTGACTGAGTGCTGTTTCTGGATAAAGCAAATTTTTGGTTTCGGCGATCGCAATTAGGCGATCGGACTTCGCAACCTCTCTCAAAATATAGCCGATCGCCTCACCCGCCGCCTTAATCAAATCGTGATTATCGAGAATCCTCGGATTTTTGCTCAACCCTTCCGTCATCCGATTTGCCAGTTCATCAGCGGCTATAGTCTCAGCCATACTACCAGCAATCGCTGCTAAGATAGAAACTCCCCCAAGTGCGATCGGGCCGCCAATAATACCCGCTGCTGCTTGAGTTGCCGGATTGGCGATCGCATTTGAAATAACTTGTCCAATAGCCATCACCGCACTGCATCCAATTACCCTAGTTTTAAAATTAGCTAAGTACATTAGTGGCATAAAATAAATATTCCTCTTTTTAAAAGTTGGTAGTAATTATATCTTGTCGGCTGCCGTTTAGTCCGTCGCTGCGAAAATTTCAAGTTAATTTAGAGATTGTCGATCGCGACGCACCCTAGAATATAAAGTAAAATATAATTAATTATCTCGAAGTTCTTTTTCTTGCAAAATTTGGGTAGCCCAAACCCGATCTTCTTCCGATAGAGACGGTACGGGTTCTCGATTATAGTCGATCCGATAATCATAGCCAGCGCGATCGTAAATACCTGCAAATATTTCTGGTAAATTAACAATAGGTTCTACATCTTCCTCACGCAAGGGAAGCGGAAATATAGGTAGAGAATCGCGGAGATTAAAAGCATAAAGTTCGGCAAACGGACGGCGATTACTAGGACTGACCAAAACCCGATAATCGCTTTGAATAGAATGATTAAGAATGGGCATAGATTCCCATTTTCGTAGTAAATCAATTTCGACTAAGTTGGTTAAGCTACCTAAAATAGTCTGGCGTTTTTTGAGATAAGTAATTCTTCCTTCTCCACTACGTTTGTTCACAGGAGAAAGAATCTCAATTGCAGTGACAACTTGTTTAGTTGCCATTTCTCGCACTTCCAGGTAAGTCTGTTTAATTTTTTCAGGAGCAGGCACTTTAACGGTAGTCGGAAGTGTTATACTTACAGTGGCAACTGAACCTGTAGGAATATTCTGGTTATTAGATTGACGCTTAATCGCGACATCGGGGATACCTACTAAAAGAGACTCGTCGTTACTTTCATGTAGATCGGTAATTTCATAGATTCGTTTGTCAATTGCCACCTCATATTTAGGGCGAATTTGAGGCATGATGGTATCCGCGATCGCGATAATCAATCTATTGTGAGTTTCCTGCCAGAAATCGGGGTGTTCTAAGTAGGGGTCCATTCCAGGAAAAGGTGAAGGCATAGGACTGTTCTCCAATGTATTGACTTTCAAATCATTTTAGCATTTTTAATTTTGTAGGGTTCGTCGCTTTAAAGCGAGGCAGAGCCTCTGGATATAGGTTCCCAGACTGGAGGCTGGGAACCAGTTAAAGCTTGTCAAAAACAGGCAGGATGCCTGTTCCACAGTAATTATTGGAGATGTCTATTTGTAGATGAATTTTATCTGTTGTGCAACAGGCATCTTGCCTGTTCCTAAAACCATAGACACCCCAAATATCCACTACAAAACAGCAGCAACACTTGCCATCAATAACCCTTGAAACAATTTAACCCCATCAGTTTCGCCCAGCATCGGATCGGATGCCCTCTCAGGATGCGGCATCATTCCTAACACATTGCCTTGGCGATTGCAAATACCGGCAATATTATTTAACGAACCGTTGGGATTGCCAGCATCGCTAATTTTGCCAGCCTCTGTGCAGTAGCGAAACAGCACTTGCTCGTGCTCTTCTAGTTCTGCTAAAGTATCGGCATCGGCATAATAGTTGCCTTCACCGTGGGCGATCGGCAAATCGATGATTTCACCGGAAGTATAAGCCGCAGTCCAACGAGTATTACCGCGTTCGACTTTCAAAGAAGCGCGATCGCAAATAAAATTTAATCCCGCATTCCGCACCAGAGCACCTGGCAACAAACCAGCTTCAGTCAACACCTGAAAACCGTTGCAGATGCCTAATACAAGCTTTCCTTGTTTAGCGTGTTCCGCAGTAGCCCGCATCGCCGGAGAAAAACGGGCGATCGCGCCGCACCGCAAATAATCTCCGTAACTGAAACCACCGGGAATTACAATGATATCAATATCCGAAATGTCGGTATCTTCGTGCCAAATCATCCGCGTCGGTTGGTGAAGTAACCCTTGAGTCACCCACACCACATCGCGATCGCAATTTGAACCCGGAAAAACAATAACTCCAAATTTCATAAGCTGAAGGAAGAAGGAAGAAGGAAGTTCGGCAACGGATTATGTAACGGATGTAACGGATGTCAGGAAGAGGTGTCAGGAAGAGGTGTCAACATAAGACTAAAATCTTATGTTTTTCTCCCTTGTATCGAAGTCTCGATCCCCCTAAATCCCCCTTAAGAAGGGGGACTTTGAGTCGTTGTAGTTCTTGTGTTTTTAACGAAGACTTTGAATGCTCTTGTCCCCGCTTTTTAACAAAGACTTTCAAAACCCTCTTGTCCCCCCCTTATTAAGGGGGGTTAGGGGGGATCTCCGGCTTTAAAAACACCCTACGGGCGATCGCATTTATGCCGCCGCTGTCTCCACAGCAACAGGAATTTCAGTCAAATCAAAGCGATAATTTTCAATCACTGGATTAGCCAAAAGTTGGTCGCAAACGCGATCGAGTTGTTCGCGGGCCTCCGACTCACCAGCAGCAGTCAGCGTCAATTCAACGTACTTCCCGATTCGCACACGCTCAACATTGTCGTATCCCATGTGTTGCAAACCAGACTGTACGGCAGTGCCGGCGGGATCTAAAACCGAAGGGCGGAGGGTAACATAGATTTGGGCAAGATATTTCTGAGTCACGGGAATGTTGCGGTAGGTGATGTGAAAGTTAGCCCCATTGTATTCTACAACCGAGCTGCGCGCCGATCGCCCTTTGGTTCGCCCAAGTAAGATAGCCTAGAAACAGGGACTGATTTGACTCTAGCAGATTACACAAAAAAATTATGAGAACCAACCGCACCCGCAGTCAGGAGCGTATTTTACACTTGCTCAAGCACTTGAATCGATCGCTCTCAGCGCAAGATATTTACTTAGAACTGCGTAACAGCGACCACAGCATGGGCCTAGCAACAGTTTACCGCTCCCTCGACGGTTTAAAGCGAGAGGGGTTCGTTCAGGTCAGAACGCTTGCTAGTGGAGAATCTCTCTACGGTGCCGCCCACCAAGACCAACATCACTTAACTTGTCTGGAATGTGGCACCTCCATTACGATCGACGAATGCCCCGTCCACCACTTAGAAAGCCAACTACAACAATCTCATTCTTTCAAGATTTATTATCACACTTTGGAGTTTTTCGGATTGTGTGATCGATGTACTTTGGCTCAAGAATCTTAGGATCGCGAATTAAATAACTTACAATTTTAATTGTTATTGTGGGATGGGCGTCCCGCCCGTCCTTTTTGGAC
>NZ_JAUBPI010000137.1:0-12463 GCF_036700645.1 Microcoleus sp. S36b_A4
GTCGCTAATTTAGGATGATTGCATTTACGTCATACAGCCTAGTTACACAAAGGCTTTAATTGTTTTTGGAGATGTCTTTAGGACACAGACCGTGCTTTCTACCTACGGAATACCTGTATTTTATCAATAGAAATATGCCGTTAATTCTCCTGACAAGCCTTTTGCCGGGATCAAAGTTTTTTATCAATATTTATACTGTGTTGTTTTTGTTTTTAACTGCTCGATTTCCAGGTCTAAACTAAGCAATAATATTTTAGGAAAATTGTCACGAAGAAAAAACGGTTATTAAAGCAATCACGGTATATGAATAATTGTCAAAAGCGGCGTATAAAAAATATAAGAAAACCCCAAGTTTCACAAACAATGTGAAAAAAAAGGCGAAGAAAAGGGTTGCCAACAGGTGAATAAAAGTTTCAATCAAAAAAATGATCGGCGCAAAAGCGACAAAATCGAGTATAATGTAGTATTGCTAAATTGAGTCGCAGTTCAGAAATACTGTTGAAAAACTAAATTTATTGAAATAGACAGGTGCAAATTGAGGATTGAAGGCGTACCCAAATTGACTAAATATTTGCTGATCGGTTCCACAAAAGCTTACAGTGGCAAGTCTGCCATCGCCCTGGGGATGGCACTCGGACTCCGGGACAAGGGGCTGGCCGTCGCCTACGGCAAACCTCTGGGAACCTGTTTCAGCTCGCCAGGAGCTGGGATCGAGGAGGAAGACGTGCGGTTCGCGGTAGAGACGCTGAAGCTCTCAGAAAGTCAGATGCCGTCAACACTGCTGTATTTGGATGAAGAGACGGTTCACAAGCGTTTGCGGGGAGAAGACAAGACAGATTACCGCCAGTCTTTAGCACAATATTTGCAAGCTCCCAGCGGAGACTTGGTGCTGTTAGAAGGCCCAGCTAATTTGGAGGAAGGCAGTCTGTTTGACTTGTCTTTGGTTCAAGTCGCTGAGGCAGTTGATGCCTCTGTGTTGTTGGTAGCCCGCCCGATCGATCTGTATGTAGACGATTTGCTGTCGGCTAAACAGCGTTTGGGTTCGCGGTTGCTGGGGGTGGTACTCAATGACGTTCCCTCGGACAAACTCGAATCCGTAACGGCGACTGTGCGGCCTTTTCTGGAGGCTGCGGGTATTCCAGTTTTGGGAATGTTGCCGAGAAGTGCTTTGCTGCGAAGTGTCAGCGTCAAAGAATTGGTGCACCAATTGAAAGCTGATGTGCTCTGCCGTAAAGACCGTTTGGACTTGATGGTGGAAACCTTGACAATTGGCGCGATGAATGTTAGTTCTGCTCTGAAGTATTTCCGCAAAGCGAGAAATATGGCGGTGGTGACGGGGGGCGATCGCACGGACATTCAGCTAGCGGCTCTGGAAAGCTCGACTCAGTGCTTAATTTTGACAGGCCACTTGCCTCCTTCTCCCCTGGTGATTGGCAGGGCAGAAGAAATGGAAATTCCGGTTTTGTCTGTTGATTTGGATACCTTAACCACGGTGGAAATTATCGACAGCACCTTTGGCAGCGTGCGCCTGCACGAACCGATCAAGGTGGAATGCGTTACTCAGCTAATGGCAGAACATTTTGATCTTGATGGCATGATGGCATCCTTGGGCCTGAGCGATCGAGTCCATTAATAAGAGAGCCGGAGCTGAGGGAAGAAGGTATTCAGCAGAGAGAATTTTTTGTTTAAATAAATAAAAAGCTAAAATTCTTAAATTCTCAATTTTTCTTGAATTCTACCTTGAACTCCGGCTGCCGAATGTCTTGAGACATTCTGCCTTCTGGCTTCCTCAAATCAGCCGCTCCTCTAGTCTGATCTGGTAAATCAGCAATTCTTAACTTCTTTTTGGCGGCAATGGCTAGTGAGTCTGCTAAAATCCACAACGTAGTTTTATTTAATTTAATAAATTCTTTGAGTCAATCAATTGAGCTACCCAGAGTAGATGATTTTTTACAAGAACTTGCGGCGATCCAGCAAACCGGCTCCAAGCGGATTGCTCTTTTGGGTTCTCGCCACGTTCCTATTACCCACCAGCAGCTAATTGAGATGCTGAGCTACGCCATAGTTCTGGGAGGCAATCAGCTCATCACTTCTGGCGCTACAGGCACCAATTCAGCCGCAATTCGGGGGGCAATGCGAGCAGATCCTAATCTGCTGACGGTGATTTTGCCACAAAGTATGAGTCGCCAGCCCCGGGAGTCTCGCGACCAACTCGAACAAGTGATACATTTGGTAGAAAATCCCAAAAATGATAGCTTGTCTCTCCCGGAAGCAAGCGCCATGTGCAATCAGGAGATTATTTCTCGCTGCCAGCAACTGATCTGTTTTGCTTTTCACGAAAGCCACACTTTGCTGAAAACTTGCCAGGATGCGGAGGAACAGCGCAAGGTAGTTACTCTGTTCTATTTTGATTGAACTGCGAGGCGGATGATGCTGTTGGGATTGCCTGTGTCGGTTATTCTGCTTGATTGTATTGCTGCTGCGGCTGCGCTGGTTTACGCACCGTTTTTGGTGGTTGCCGTCGCCCGCTTGCAGCTAGGCTACGATCAAGCAGCCCCCCGCGCTATGTTTGAGAGGTTGCCTGCTTACGCTCAACGGGCAACTTGGGCTCACCAAAATTCGTTTGAGACGTTTATGCTGTTTTCAGCCGCGGCTTTGATGGCTTTTGTGACGGGGGTAGATTCGGAACCGGCAGGTTGGGCTGCGATCGCTTTTACGATCGCCCGGTTGTTGTTTTCGGTTTTCTATATTCTGAATGTGCCGCTGGGGCGATCGCTCATGTTTGCGATTAGTTCTTCTTGCACTGTTTCTTTATTCTATTTCAGTTTGATGACTGTTAATAGCTAATTGTCAGTAGTTATTGGTTATTGGTTATTGGTTATTGGTTATTAGTTATTGGTTAGTTGTTAATGCCCAATGCCGTGTTTGGCTAATGCCGTGTTTGGCCAATTACCAATTACCAATGCCCAATGCCCAATGCCCAATGCCCAATGCCCAATGCCCAATTCCCTATTACCCATTACAAATTACTAATTTATGGCTGCTAGTTATTCCTTTGATATTGTCAGCGATTTCGATCGCCAAGAATTAGTCAATGCTGTTGACCAAACAACGCGAGAAATTCAAAGCCGCTACGACTTGAAAGATACCAAAACCACTGTAGAATTGGGCGCTGAAGCAATTACTGTCAATACCGACAGCGAATTTACTCTCGATGCAATTCACACTGTTTTGCAAACTAAAGCCGCCAAGCGCAATTTGTCTCTGAAAATTTTTGATTATGGGAAAATTGAAGCTGCTAGTGGTACTAGAGTACGCCAAGAAATCAAACTGAAAAAAGGGATTGACCAGGAAATTGCCAAGAAAATTACTAAATTAATTCGAGATGAGTTTAAAAAGATTCAAGGCTCGATTCAAGGTGATGCAGTGCGCGTTTCTGCTAAGGATAAGGATGATTTACAGTTGGTAATTCAACGCTTGAAGCAAGAAGATTATCCCGTGGCTTTGCAGTTTACAAATTACCGCTAAATTGGATAGTTTCTATGGGCTTCAGTCCTCATACGTGGTGACGAATCAGGACTAAAGTCCTGACTTCAAACAAGTTTTTATCGACTTAATATTAAATATCTAAACCCGTGACTGTTAAGTCGGGAGGATGTTCGACCACAAACTGGTAATATAACTCTTGCTTTGCTTGCGGCGGCAGAGACATTATCCATTCTAGCAGCCCCATTTCACCTGCTACTATCTTCGGATTAGTGAGAGTAGATCGCACTTTAATTTGTTCATTGCGGCTGACTGGCAATTGCTCTTTTAGTGTCAGGTGTACCTGCACCTGCTGCAAGTTAGTCACATTTAAGCGATAAGCGTAACTCATGCGCCGCTGCTGGCCGATCAGTTTTTTATCTACTTGTCTTTCCACTAACTCCCGCTCTATTTTTAACCGTTCATCAATTCCTAAATTAACTTTATATTCTTGGCCGGGGGAAACATTTTCTAACTGCACACTGCCGACAAAAGTGTTATCGCGAAAGATATTTGCTTTACCGGGCAGAAGAGTTGCACCTGTCAGCGGATTTACAACAACTGCTTGCAAATAGGCAAAACTGACTAATCGCGGGACGGCTATATATTCAGGTTTAAACGGATAATTTTCGCTGAAAATAGTGACTTTGTGCGGCGTGCCGTCGCTGGGAATGTTGGTATTTCCGCCTACTTGAAATGACACAGTGCCGCCTTCTATCGATACTTGTGCGATCGCGGTTTGAGCTGCTATGGATTCGGGTGCGGCAGCAGCACCGTCCCCAGCCATCATTGCAAATTGTGCCTCGGTTTCCATCTCTAATTCCATATAGTCTCTTTCCATTTCTGCTCCCGCAGTCGCTCGGGTGGGTTTCATCAAAATTTGTCGGGATCGAGCTGATCTTGGGTGAACAATATCGATAAACCAGGGTTGGAGTTTTGGTGGCAAAGTTCCCATTCCGGGTTTAGCTGTGGATAAAGTCAGCGCTACTCCCGTCCAATCTTCCCCTGTATTTTGATTGACTTCGGCTAGGTAATTGAGATTAATTTGGTTGTTGGTAGTGTTGACTCGCAAGTCGTAAAGGGGAGTCCAATTTGCTCGCCTTACTACATAGGAAACTTCTAGTTCAAAATTGCCGCTGCCACTTGGTTCGATGGCGACAATGATGTTAAAACTTTGCTGGGAATCGGGACTTTGTACTTGCCACAACTGCTGCCGTAAAGCTTCTATTTGATTGTCTAATTCTTGCTGCTGTTTTTCGTGTTGGGCGATCGCACTTACATATTTTAGGTAATTAGTTCCTAAAAAGTTGAGCAATTCGCCAGTGTCGTTTAAACCTACCTGCTGTTTGGCGATGCCACTGGAAAAGAAACCAACGCTTTTTTCGCTCAAACCTTCCACAAATTTGAGTTGAATTTTCCGGGCGGTTATTTTGTCGTTAATTCCCCGTCTTTGGGTTTGTAACTCTTGAATTTGTTGGGTTAATTCGGCAGTGCGATCGCCCACTGGTTCGGTGCTAAATACTGTTTCGGTTCGCACTCCCAGCAATCGCACTGCAACTGTACCCGCACCCGTGGCCCTGACTGACTCTGTTTCGAGAGTTGCGGGTACAGAGGCGATCGCCAATTCTTGCTCGTTTCCCATCAGAGATACCGTACCGCGGCGCGTCACCAAAGCGCGATCGGTGTAAACTGTAACTTTGGATATGCTAGTATTTAGTGTTTTAATGGTATCAGAATTAAGTATTTCTGAGTCAGTCATTGTTAGTTGCTCCTATTTAATAACCGTTTAGTCGATCGTGCATTTTGCAAAGTAGTTTATTAATCAAACTCAGAAGTTATTGGATTATCTACAACGGGGGAGGCCGGGTTTACGAGATCATTAGTTTTATACATTGATAGTTGGTCAAACCTGCCCCTACAGTTTGATGTTCAAAATGCTAGCGCGGGGGTGGGCAGGTTTATGAGATCGTTAATGTTAGGCATTAATAGTTGATAAAACCCGCCCCGTGGGTTAATTTTAGCTCAGTGGCTCGATTCCTGCCAAATCCAAAATTTGAGGAATTAAATCTTCTCGTTTGACGGCCATCATGTGAACTCCTTGACAAATCTGCCGCGCTAGCTTGACTTGTTCGGCAGCAATTTTTATGCCTTCCTGCAATGGTTCTGGAGATTTTGCTAAACGATCGATCGTCTCTTGTGGGATGTGAACTCCCGGCACGTATTTTTTAATAAATTCAGCATTTTTAGCTGATTTAAACAAAAATATTCCTGCTAAAACTGGCTTGTTGCAGCCTGCAGCAACGTGGTGCATAAACTTATCCAAAACTTCAAAATCGGTAATTAATTGACTCTGAAAAAACTGTGCTCCAGCCTCTACTTTTTTCTCAAATCGACTTTGCAAACCAGACCAACTGGGGCATTGCGGATCGACGGCAGCACCGACAAATAAATCAGTAAATCCGTCTGTTAAAGGTTTGTCATTCCAGTCTAAGCCGCCGTTCATTTTTTGAATGACTTGTAACAGTCGTACTGATTCAAAGTCGAATACACTTTTTGCTTTAGGATGGTCGCCCGCTTTGACGGGATCACCTGTAAGTGCTAATATATTGCGTATGCCTAAAGCGTGGGCTCCCATGAGATCAGCTTGCAGACCAATTTGATTGCGATCGCGACAAGCAACTTGACAAATTGGCTCAATTCCGTGCTGCACTAAAATCGCCGAAACTGCTAGGGGACACATTCGCAACACTGCGCGACTTCCGTCTGTGACATTAATGGCGTGAACTCTGTTTTTGAGGCGTTCAGCCATTTGAATCGTGTGAGTTATGTCGCCGCCTTTTGGTGGGGCAACTTCGGCGGTAATTATAAATTCTCCGGGGGTGGTGCAGGCTGTGCGAAAACGGTTCATAGTTATTCCAAGGAAGAAGACACGACACTGATTTTGACACGGATACACGGATTAATTATCGAGGGTTCCTTCTGAGGGTGAAGGAACAAAACCCTTCGACTTACTTCCCTTCGGCTACGCTTTGCATGATTTGTTCAGAGTAAAAAGAAGGAAGAAGGAAGACTAATTAGGCAGAGAATAACCGAAAGCTGTTTTAACCTTAGTTAGAGTTTGATTCGCAATAGCTTCTGCTTGTTCTCTTCCGCGACGTAGTACAGACTCTAAATATCCCGGATCGTCCATTATTTCCTTGTATTTATCCTGAATTGGTTTGAGGGCATTAATTGTCGTCTCTGTCAGCAAGGGTTTAAAATCTCCCCAACCCATGTTTTCACACTCCGCTGCTACTTCTTCCTTAGATTTGCCGGAAAGTAGGAGATAAAGTGTCAGCAAATTTCTAGCTTCGGGGCGATCGGGGTCGTCAAATGTCAAACCCCGCACGGCATCGGTTTTGCAGCGCTTGATTTTTTTGGCGATCGCATCTGGCGAATCCAATAAATTAATTCGACTTTGTTCGGAAGGGTCAGATTTCGACATTTTGCGCGTGCCATCTGTCAAACTCATCACCCTCGCACCGTCAGGCCGAATTAACGGTTCTGGAAGTTTCAATACTGGCTTTTCGGATGTGCCGAATTGGTGATTTAATCTGATGACAATATCGCGGGTGAGTTCCAAATGCTGTTTTTGGTCTTCTCCCACTGGCACTTTGTCGGCATCGTAAAGCAAAATGTCTGCTGCCATTAACACGGGATAATTTAGCAAGCCTGCATTGACATTTTCACCTTGTTTAATTGCTTTTTCTTTAAACTGAATCATATCTTCGAGCCAGTTAATCGGCGTAATACAGTTGAGCAGCCATGCTAGTTCTGTGTGCGCCGAGACGTGGGATTGCACGAAAATAGTAGAATATTCTAAGTCGATGCCGCAAGCTAAATACAGTGCGGCGATCGTGTAAGTGTCGGAGGCGAGAGTTGCTGGATTGTGCGGTGCGGTAATTGCGTGCAAATCGACTACGCAGAAGTAATTTTCGTACTGACTTTGATTTTCTACCCAGTTGCGAATGGCACCGAGATAATTGCCGAGGTGAAGATTGCCGGTTGGCTGAACTCCAGAAAGAACGCGCTGTTTGCCCATGAGGAAAGAATAGAATTGAACTCACATTTCTATATTGACACGTTATTTCAATTTCAGAGCCTCTAATTTTCTGGCGGTTGACTGTTGAGTGTTGACTGCTGACTGCTGACTGTTGACTGTTGACTGCTGACTGTTAACTGCTGACAACTGACAACTAACAACTGACAACTGACCAATTACCAATCTGTCAGCAACCTTGCTTTCCGCAAAATAAATGTCAGAACAGTTTCTTCGCCCGTAATAATATCGGCTCTGCCTTCCATTCCCGATTGAATCAAATACTGGCGGGGCACATTAGCCGGGGAGTTTCCGAAGAATTGACCGTTGGTGGATTTGAGTTTTGTTAAATAAGTTTGTTCAGGCTTAATTGCCACTTCGTAATAAGCTGTACCTAAATTATTAGTGGGATTTTGAGGGGCGATCGCATCTGGGGCGATTTCGCTGACGGTTCCTTTTAATGTGCCGTAATCGGGGAAAGGCAAAGCCGAAATCCTGATCTGTACGGGTTGGCCGATTTGGATGCGGGCGATGTCTTGGGATGTCACTTTGGCTTTGACTACCAGGGGTACGTCGCTGGGGACGATTTGGGCGATCGCACTGCCGGCTTGTACGGTTTGACCAGTATTTCGTACTTCCAATCTGAGAATTGTACCATCCGTGGGCGTGCGGATCACGCTATTTTCTAGTTTTAACTCAATTTGATTGAGTTCTTTTTTAGCTTGAATTAATTGTTGTTGAATGGACGATCGCTTGACGAGCAAAACCCGCCGACTTCGGCCCAGTCTCTCGGCGACATCCGGCAGCGATGTGGCGAATTTAACTAAAGCGGATTCGATTAATTCCTGTTGGGCGGAACTTTCACTTTCGATGCTTTTAAATTGAGCGCTGGCCAAAATTTGGTTTTCTAAGTCGCGCAGTTGCTGGTTGATTTGCTGTGCTGCTGTTTGAGACTGATTAATGATTTCTTGTAACTGCTGTTGTTGAGCGCCCAAACGCGAAGAATCTACAACTGCGATCGCATCTCCTTCTTTTACTGTCTGATTCTCGCTGACAGCAATGCTTTCGACGGTTCCTTCGGTGGCGGCTTGCACGACGCGCACTTCTCCGGCTGGACGGACGATCGCGTCTGCTTTGACTGTAGCGCTGTATTTGGTGACGCTAGCGAGGGCAATCACCCCGCCAAAGGTCGCCACCATCAAAATGCCACCCAAAGTCGTCCAGCGGCTGACAGGGGGCAAAAACTGGTCGTTATCAAAGGTTTCAGCGGGTGTGGCTTCGGGAGTCAGAGACATGGCGGCTGGGGGAGAGGGGTATAGTTTGGAGTTTGGAGTTTTGAGTTGGAGACGAGGGAGAAATCGCTGATTTGTTTTGTCACTTTTATGATCAGCTTTCCGGAAACCAAGTACCGGTTTAGAAGTCTAAATCAAAATTCACAGGGTAAAGGTAAAAATCCGCACAGCTTTGCCGTTCCCACCCACAAACTTCGCCAAATATGAAAAGGAGTGAAGCCAGCGGGCTACAGTCCTTAAAATACGGCGTTTCCGCCATGAGTTTTGGCACTGTTACCGGGTTTTTCCTGTATGCGTAGGTAGTAAGTAAGTACATAGGTATTAATAGGAGTTATTTATGTCAAAAAATCAACCAGCTTCACTCTTCATCGAAGTAACCGATGGAGAATCTGCTACTGTCAACGGTGGCAACATTACCAGCGGTGTTAGCGGTGCTAAAAGCAACAGCAAGACGGATAACAGCAGCCGCGAGGGTCTCACTATGCTGTTTTTCCTGCCGCAGCCTAGCCAGCTTTATCTGTACGATCCGAGCCGCGAGCGCGGTTACAAAACCCTAGTGGTTTAGATAGCTGAGTCAAGTTGTGCGATAAAGTGAATTTTGAAAATTTATCCGTAGTATTCCGGATGTCGTACAGGACTACAAGAAGTATTACTCAGTATTTACACAAGAATCTAGAAATTAAATAATATTTCTAGTTTCCCTTCAATTTTATTAAGTTAAACGGAGTCAAATCATGAAAGAAGCAAAGGACAATTCACTGTTTGCTGAACTCACCCCTGAAGAATCAGCTAGCGTCAACGGCGGTCACTATTATGCCAATCAATACAATTCTCACCGGCAGCGGCGCAGTTGGGTCGTGTACCGCCGGAATTGCGACGGTTCATACAGAAGAGTAGTCCGCTACGCCTACTACTAAATTTTAGTGCTAGTCAATTCAGATCTATAACTGTGGAATCGAGAAAGCACCCATAACTTTATGGGTGCTTTTTGCTGATTGGGTAGTTGGTGATGAGTAATCTTCTTTATGCTCTACCATTATTCATTTTGCAAAATGTTAAAGAACATCCCTTTGATCGGCAAAATGCCATTATTCGGACAAGTTAACAGGTTTAAGAAATATCAGGTTGTTCTCCAGCAGAGCGAAGAAGATTGCGGGGTGGCTTGTTTGGCTTCGATCGCGAAATTTTACGGACAAAATTTTACTATTAGCCGCTTGCGAGAATGTGCGGGCACCGGTCAAAAAGGGACGACTCTGCTGGGCTTGAAACAAGGTGCTGAGGCGATCGGCTTTAATGCTCGATCCGTGCGAACCGCGGCTGCTATTTTAGACCAAATTGAGGAAGCGCCTTTACCGGCAATTATTCACTGGAGCGGTTATCACTGGGTTGTTTTGTACGGAAAGCAGGGCGACAAATATGCGATCGGCGATCCGGCTGTTGGTATGCGCTATGTTTCCAAAGAAGAATTAGCAGCAGGTTGGACAGATTGGCTGTGCTTGCTAGTAGAACCCGATGCTGAGCGTTTTTTTGCAGCCGCAGAGGGCCAACCGCCCGCCAATTCCTTACAAAAATGGATGCGCCGGATTGGGATTTATCGCCCGATTTTAATGGAAGCATTTTTGCTGAATGTGGTGTTGGGTTTGCTGTCGATTTCTTCGCCTTTTCTCGTTCAACTGCTCACCGACGACATCCTGGTGCGGGGCGACAGACAACTCCTGGCGAGTGTGGCGATCGCAGTTATAGTTATGAACCTTTTTAGCAGCAGTTTAGGATTGGTAGAGTCGAACTTAATTGCTCAGTTTTCCCAGCGCTTAGAATTGGGATTGGTGATGGAATTTGCGCGCAAATTCCTGCGATTGCCTTTGAGCTTTTACGAAACCAGACGCAGTGGCGAAATCGTCAGTAGATTACAAGATATCCAAGAAATAAATAAATTAGTTTCTCAAGTCGCTATCAGCTTGCCTAGTCAATTTTTTATAGCTGTAGTTTCTTTTATTTTTATGTTATTTTACAGCAAAGAGCTGACTTTAGCAGCTACAGCTATAGCTCTCTTAATGACTGCCTCTACAGTGGTATTTCTGCCCGTGTTGCAGCAAAAAACGCGCAGTTTATTTGTACTGGAAGCAGAAACTCAAGGCGTTTTAGTAGAAACTTTTAAAGGCGCGCTGACTGTCAAAACTACTAGCAGCGGTCAGCAACTTTGGGAAGAATTTCAAACCCGCTTCGGTCGCTTAGCAAAGCTCACTTTTCGCACTACACAAATTGGCATTCTCAACAATATATTTTCTGGTTTTGTTGCCTCTGCTGGCAGCATTACTCTGCTGTGGCTTGGTAGCGGTTTGGTGATTGACAAGGTATTGAGCATCGGTCAGTTGCTAGCGTTTATTAGCATGAATCAAAACGTTACTACTTGGGTAAATTCGCTAGTAGGATTTACTGATGAGATCACTCGCGTGCAGACAGCTACTCAACGGCTGTCGGAAGTTATCGATGCTGAACCGGAAACTAAAGACGATACGAATAAACCTTTTGTAACTATTCAAGACCGCGACGGTATTGTTTGCAAGAGTGTTAATTTTCACTACCCCGGTAGACTTGACTTGCTGGAAAATTTTTCTGTCACATTTCCCGGCGGTCAAGCAATTGCTTTAATCGGCAATTCCGGCTGCGGAAAAAGTACGCTAGCAAAAGTAATTTCTGGTCTGTACCCGCTGCAATCTGGTAATATTAGAATTGGCGGCTACAACTTGCAGGATTTGTCTCTAGACAGTCTCAGACAGCAGGTAGTATTGGTTCCTCAAGAAGCGCATTTTTGGAGCCGTTCGATTCTCGAAAATTTTCGTTTGGGCAGTCCAGATATCAGCTTTGAACAGATTGTTAAAGTTTGCAAAATTGCGGGGGCGGATGAATTTATCAGCCAATTGCCTGATAAATATCAAACTGTTTTAGGCGAGTTTGGAGCGAATATTTCTGGCGGACAAAGACAAAGATTGGCGATCGCCCGCGCAATTCTCAACAACCCTCCCGTATTGATTTTAGACGAATCTACCGCAGGGCTTGACCCCGCAAGCGAAGCGGAAGTCTTAGAAAATTTGTTGATGTACCGGCACGGGAAAACGACGATTTTTATCAGTCACAGACCGCGAGTGATCGATCGCGCCGATTGGATTATCATGTTAGAACGCGGCCGATTGAAACTGCAAGGCTCGGCTGCAAAATTGCGATCGATTCCAGGAGACCATTTAGAGTTTTTGCATCCTTGAACGAGTTAATAAAACGACAGGTTGAAATCTGTCGCGACACAAACAACACCCGGCTGCGCGGTTCGACACCGAGTCAATCGATTTTAGATTAAAGATTAAAGATTAAAAAATTGAAGCATTGACCCCACGGATAAATTCGGGGGGCAAGTTTCATCGGAGACAAGTTTTTTATTTCTGGGTCCTGAGTCTGCTTTCGGAATGAATCCGGGGGCTTGTATCCTGGATGCTTTAGACATCTCCAAAATAGTAACAGTTCGTGGTAATATCACATCATAAAGCTTTTTTGACCCAGAAACATGAGCGAC
>NZ_JAUBPI010000138.1:0-12240 GCF_036700645.1 Microcoleus sp. S36b_A4
AACCGGAGTCAAAATCCTCCAAAGGTTTACCCTACATACTCCGACGCCTTTTGTCAATGGGGGAACTTCAGTTTAATGGGTTTAGCAGATGGTCATTTACTAGCTTCTCAAACTGATGGTACAGTGCTGATTGTAAAAATAGAAAAAACCGAGCGCGGTCTGGTAAGCAAAGCTTTAGATCAACTAAATGTAGCCGATTTTAAAGTATTGGGAGTAGTAGCTAATGGGGTCAAATAACGAACGCTAAAATGAAGTTAGATAGCTAAAGGAAGAAGTAAGACTATTTTGGAGTTTTGATTGGCGAGAGGTATTAACTTAGTAGATAGGGGTTTGGAGTTAGCCTATAATGGGATTGTTTTGGGAAACTGGTAGAAGAAGTCGATGTAAAATGCAAAATAAGTAAATCAACTTAATTAAACGTAAAACGATCGCACTTTTACCACCCCCACTTCTTTAATAAGTCGGGGTGGTAATTATATCAAGACTTAAGAAAGAGTCTTTCTAGCACGTTCCGATCGCTCTTCTGCGGTATCCATAACATCCGCCATTTTATCCACCATTTCCCCTGGATAATTTTCCAGTACCCGAGTAGAAAGTGAAATTCGACCACGACTTTCATCGAGGTCAACCACGATCGCTTTTAGGGGTTGACCGGGAGCAAACACCTTGCCAAGGTTATCAATATATTTTTGGCTAACTTGCTTGATGTGCAGCAAACCGCTAACTCCTTCCAAGTCCACAAACACGCCAAAAGGCTTGATGCTGCTGACTTTTCCTTCCACCAACTGACCAATTTGCAAGTCCTTGAAGGCATTGGATTGAGTCGCCATCCGCTGGGAAAGTACGAGTTTTTCTCGTTCGCGATCGACCTCCAAAAAATTCACGCTCAAAGATTGACCGATCAGCGATTCTAGGTTATCGCGATCGACTAAGTGCGATCGGGGAATAAAACCGCGCATTCCCTGAACATCTACAGTCACGCCGCCCTTATTTGCCCCAGAAACCCGCACCTGAAGAACTTTACCGGTTTCTTGCAATTCAACTAAATCTTCCCAAGCTTGCTGAATTTGTAACTGCCGCAGAGACAAAGTAACTTGGCCATCTGCATCTTGTTCGCGGATAATCAAAAAGTCCCGTTCCTCGTCCAGCGGAACCACTTCCGACAAATCCGTTACTGTTCTCAAAGCAGCCTCTTCGATCGGCAAAAAAGCCGAAGACTTGCCGCCGATATCAACATACGCGCCGTTTGAGTCGTACTCGAACACTTTGCCGCGCACTACTTGTCCCTTCTGGAACTCGTAATTGTGCTGTTCGAGGGCTTTAGCAAAATCATCCATTGAAAAGGATGCTTTTGCGCTTTGAGAACCTGTAGATTTGGAATTCATGTCAGTTTAGTTGTCAGTTGTCAGTAATTTAGTTGGCAGTCGTCAGTAGAAAAAAATTTCCCACTCTCCCCATCTCCCTATCTCCCCATCTCCCACTCTCTAAGCTGGTTGAAGTTGCTGATGAAATAGCTGCTTCACCTGCACCCACGAGTCGGCTGCTGCCGTAGCGTCGTAACTGCCGCGGTGGTCGCAGAAGAAGCCGTGATCGGCATTGTAGCGGAAAATTTGGTGAGAAATACTGTGTTTTTGCAATTCTGCGGCGATTTGGTCAACTTGTTCTAAAGGAATGCTGGGGTCTTGAGTGCCAAAAAAGGCGTATAGAGTACCTTTAATGTCTGCTGTGCGGGCGATCGTGGGGGTTCCGCCGCCGGGGGTTTGGGTGGCGATACCGGCGCCGTAGAACGACGCTGTAGCCTTGATTTCGGGCAAAGTAGCGGCGAGGTAGGCGACGTGTCCTCCAAAGCAGAAACCGATGCAGCCAAAACCTTGTTGTTTGACAGAGGGTAGAGTTTTGAGGTAATCGATGGTGGCTTGGATATCGCCGAGAAGTTCGGAAGCTGTGGTTTTTTCTTTGTATTCTCTGCCGATTTGGATGGCTTCGGGTGTGTAGCCGGTTTCAAAGCCGGGGGCTTGACGCTGGTAAATGGCTGGGGCGATCGCCACATATCCTTCTTTTGCTATTCTTTCAGTAACTTCGCGGATGTGGGAGTTGACACCAAAGATTTCTTGAATCACGATAACTGCGGGAAATTGCCCTGGGGAGGCTGGCTGGGCTAGGTATGCAGCTATTTGCAAATCCCCGTTAGGAACTGTGATGTTTTTGGTGCTAATCTCGGCTTTTGTCATAGGTTGTTTTAAGGTAAATGCCACTGTACTGATTTTAAGTTAATTTGGGGATTCTGTATGCAATTGGCTAATAATATTTTTCGGAACGGCGAATCACAAATACCGCAAATATAGCAGGTAAAAATTCGCTTATTGTTGAAGGTTTAGGTTTCGATTAATAAGTTGGGGCCAATCACTCCTAGCAATTAATTGGGGATTCAGTTTCTATAGAATATAAGTTTTGGTCTGTGATTTTCTCAAGCATAGATTTTGATAAGTCTACGACTTGGCAGCTTTTATCTGGCTTTTTCGTGAGATTTTAGAGATCAGTGTCTAACTCGTTAGCTGTTGAATATGAGCTAAATTTTTTTGATATATCGGAGTTGTTTTTTAATCGCTTTGCTTTCTGGTTGGCGGAATCGTTTGAGGAGATTGATGGAGGCTAGGACTCAAGTCTAAGTTACGATCGCCACGCCGAAAAAAGTCATCCAACCAGTTGAAGAGATTGATGCAGGCAAGGACTCAAGTCTAAGTTACGATCGCCACGCCGAAAAAAGTCATCTAACCCAAGGAAGACAGTATTTGGTTTTTTCCGCTGTGCGCTTGCTCTCAGGTTAAGATCGAACGTATTGGTGGGGTAGAGTCCGTTGAGCGCACAATATTTTTTGCTTAGTTTGCGTCAATGGGTAGGTGTTAAAATCGGAGTATCAAATTTTTTGGCTCAAACTCATGTGCAGCAAGAGTTTGATGCCCCTAGTGTGAAAAAAAGATAGACGCCAAGTGTGAAAGCTTTACAGGATAAGGTTTTGGAGTGAGTATGGAAACTAGGGTATTGACAAGCCGAAGGCTGGAATGGTACTTTTATTTGATATGGACGCAACTGTACTTTGAAAACCAAATACACCCTGGCTTCTGGAACGGGCCGCCGGAAAAAACCTAAAACCCTATCAGGGATTGAAACTTTTCCTTGCTGCCATCAGGGTTAGTTGTCTCGACCGGAAAAAACCTAAAACCCTATCAGGGATTGAAACATTGTTGTAGGCAACAACTGTTGAAGAAAGCAAAATCCGGAAAAAACCTAAAACCCTATCAGGGATTGAAACAAATATTTACTTAAATCATTTGTTTCGGGGACAGCCGGAAAAAACCTAAAACCCTATCAGGGATTGAAACTATTGGCTAAATTGCTTAAGTTTCCAGCACTATTGCCGGAAAAAACCTAAAACCCTATCAGGGATTGAAACATGACCAAGATTTCACGGTTGGCACGACTGTAGGCCGGAAAAAACCTAAAACCCTATCAGGGATTGAAACTCTCATCCAGCGCTTCCAGTTCGCTTGCGTAGCGCCGGAAAAAACCTAAAACCCTATCAGGGATTGAAACCTAAGTGCTGCTACTGTTGCTGGTGCAAGTGGTGTAGGCCGGAAAAAACCTAAAACCCTATCAGGGATTGAAACGCGCGAATATCTGGATTCGGAATTTAACATTTAAGCCGGAAAAAACCTAAAACCCTATCAGGGATTGAAACGAAGGAGTTTATTTTGGGTGTTACCTTTACGACAGCCGGAAAAAACCTAAAACCCTATCAGGGATTGAAACCAATCCCAGTAAGTCAAGCTGGGGCATCAGTACCGCCGGAAAAAACCTAAAACCCTATCAGGGATTGAAACCTGGTTCTATAGGCTGGAATGGTATCATTCTCAAGCCGGAAAAAACCTAAAACCCTATCAGGGATTGAAACCTCGCTTAACCAGCGACAAACTCCATTTCTTAGAGCCGGAAAAAACCTAAAACCCTATCAGGGATTGAAACTGTATCAGTGAATTGAGAGATTGGGCAACTGGCATCGCGCCGGAAAAAACCTAAAACCCTATCAGGGATTGAAACACTGTGGAACCCAGGACAAGCCTGGAACCCTCACCGCCGGAAAAAACCTAAAACCCTATCAGGGATTGAAACGATCGCAGAGGCTGAGAGATTGCAGAGATTTGGAGGCCGGAAGCCGGAAAAAACCTAAAACCCTATCAGGGATTGAAACTTCCCAATATCTCCTGTACGAAAAATAGCATTAGAGCCGGAAAAAACCTAAAACCCTATCAGGGATTGAAACTTGACGGCTATGATAGCTCGATACTGCGACAGCAAGCCGGAAAAAACCTAAAACCCTATCAGGGATTGAAACGACAAAGATTCAATTAAATCATCAGCAACACCAAAGCCGGAAAAAACCTAAAACCCTATCAGGGATTGAAACATATTTCCCCCCCCCCGACATCAGAATATATTATGGCCGGAAAAAACCTAAAACCCTATCAGGGATTGAAACGATTGCGATCGCAGCAACAGCACCAACCAGTACCCAGCCGGAAAAAACCTAAAACCCTATCAGGGATTGAAACGCTTCTCATCTCGTACAGCTTCAAGAGCCCACTGCCGGAAAAAACCTAAAACCCTATCAGGGATTGAAACGTGCAGGATTTCGATGAGTGGCTCAAGCCCAAGGCCGGAAAAAACCTAAAACCCTATCAGGGATTGAAACACATACTGATATTGTTGACATTGGCACACACCCCCAGCCGGAAAAAACCTAAAACCCTATCAGGGATTGAAACTCTCGCTGTTGAAGATTGCACATAAAATAATTATTAGCCGGAAAAAACCTAAAACCCTATCAGGGATTGAAACCCATTTGATAACAAAGTCAGCGTTGAAAACCAGCGGACTTTGGCCGGAAAAAACCTAAAACCCTATCAGGGATTGAAACATGCCGCCGAAGCTGCAAAGTCTGCACGGTTACGCCGGAAAAAACCTAAAACCCTATCAGGGATTGAAACGTGCGGCAGCAGCTTGGGTAACTGCATTTTGTTGGGCCGGAAAAAACCTAAAACCCTATCAGGGATTGAAACGTATACAGTTTGCTGGTTTATAAAATTTTATTTTGCCGGAAAAAACCTAAAACCCTATCAGGGATTGAAACGGCATAATAAATTTAATAAAATCATTAACATAAACAAGCCGGAAAAAACCTAAAACCCTATCAGGGATTGAAACCAATCCCAACAAATGACCAACAATCGAAAAACTTAAGCCGGAAAAAACCTAAAACCCTATCAGGGATTGAAACGACTTATAGAAATTACGCGATCGCCAACTGTTAAGCGCCGGAAAAAACCTAAAACCCTATCAGGGATTGAAACTCTCCCCGCCGAAGTTCGCTCTCTTGTTTCTTCCGGCCGGAAAAAACCTAAAACCCTATCAGGGATTGAAACCGCGAGGGCTTGCAAGCTGAAGGACACATCATCCGATCATGCCGGAAAAAACCTAAAACCCTATCAGGGATTGAAACTACAGGTAAACAGTATCAGTGGATTAACGATCCAAGCCGGAAAAAACCTAAAACCCTATCAGGGATTGAAACATAACCCGCGACAGTGGGAGCTACGGATGCCTTAGCGCCGGAAAAAACCTATTTCCCCATCTAGGGCTTGAAACGCTCAAACTACAAAATTATTGGCTCAAAAATAGACCTCTCCTCTCTCTTTTTATCTCCTCCCATAACCTCAAGCAATCGATCGACTACGCGCCTCCAAGTAAAATTTTCAGCCACAAAAGCCGGGCCCGCAACCCTCGCTTTCGCAGCGATTCCAGGCTGTTCGATCGCCCCTTGCATCAAATCAGTCAAATGTTCCCACTCAGGAGCTAAGATAAATAACGTTTCGCCGTCACTCACCACAGCCGTAAATTTACTCTCAATCCGCTGTGCAAAGTTCGATCGTGTAAAATCATCGGTAGGGCCGCCCTCCGTGCAAATAACCGGCAAACCGCAAGCTGCAGCTTCCAACACCGGCAGATTAAAACCTTCTGCCAAATAGGGAGAAACATAAACATCTGCTGCTTGGTAAAACTCTGCTATTTGAGCAAAAGATAGCTGGCTACCAGTATAAATTAATCTTGGTAAAACCCTCGCTCTTTCCGCATCGTTGAGCACAACTCGGCAGGCTTCAGCAATCTCGTCTCTCGACGGATAAAGCAGTTCAGAACCTTTTAAAACTAATCTCGCATCGGGATATTTGTCAACTACCGCAGCGAAGGCTTTTAATAAAGGGCGAATACCTTTGCGATCGGTTTGTCCGCCGATGTTTAAAAATATAAAATAGTTTGACCAGCCCAAGCTTTGGCGCAGTGATTGACGCCGATCGCCCGCAGCAGGATAATAAATCTTAGGATCGACTCCCAAAGGTACGACGGCAATGCGATCGGCCTCAACTCCGCTGCGAATTAAGCCAGCTTTTGACCAAGCTGAAGGTGTAATAATTTTCGTTTCTGAATTAACCGGGGTTTGGGCGATCGACTTAACACCCATTGCCTGTAATACTGAACTGGTAATAATCCCCCATTCTGTCGCTGCAAATACCCAAGTTTGAGCGCTGCTGGATGCCGAGAAGTCCCACGGGCAGTACATTCGCACGGTAACATCGGCTGACTGATTTACCGCAGGGCTCTTAATGCTGCGAAGTAATGTTTCATTTGGGCGATCGAACAAACTAATTTTCGTTTCCCAAGCTGCGTCAATGTAGGGCATATCGCGGTGGAAAAGCTCAATTTGTCCTCGCTGGCTATCGAGCATTTCCAGCAGTTGAAATTGATTGGCTACGCAATAGGAATGATAAATAAAACGCCAGCCTTCAACAATAATCTGCAATTCAAAACTCCCACTTTTGGAATTAAAAATTCCCCTAATAATCAGAAACTGGTAATTAGTAATTAGCCAGCAAAAATTACCAATTACCAATTACCAGAAAGAATAGGTTTACAGCCAGAACCCCGATCAGGAGAAATTAAAAGAAGACTGTTCATTACTCCAATCCTCTTCGTTCCAGGTAGATGTCGGTATCCCAGGTCAACTGTCAACTGTCAACTGTCAACAGTCAACTGTCAACTGTCAACAGTCAACAGTCAACAGTCAACTGTCAACAGTCAACTGTCAACTGTCAACAGTCAACTGTCAACTGTCAACTGTCAACTGTCAACTGTCAACTGTCAACTGTCAACTGAACAATTCCTTACTTAATCACTTGCCAATCCATAATTCGCCACTGTCCCTCTTGACGGATCAAGTCGTAGCGCACGCGCAGGTTTTCGTTGCGGGAAGAAACGAGCTGATCGCGATCGAACACTTCGGCTTTTTCCGCGACTTGGGCTTCTACTTGAGCGCGATCGGGATTAGTCGGATTCGTCTTAACTCCATTAACTTGCAGCTTGTGTACGTAACGCTGGTGCGCGTTGTTTCGCTGTTGAGCTTCTGCCATCAATTGCCAGCGAGACAAAGCCGGTTCTGTCAGAACTTGCTTTAATTCTTCGACAGCGTGATTCGGACCCAAAGCCGCTGCTTTCGCCGACAGCCAGCTTTGAACTATTTGTCCGGCTGATTCCTCAGTGATTTCTCCCGACACTGCGCCTGCAGCGCTCGGCTCTGGGGCCGCGGCCAAGGCAGGGATTTCTAGGGGCGGTTCTTCCAGGCGGACAAGGGCTTGCTCTCCTCGGAGGGGGCCCGATAGGGCTTGCATGGCGCTAGCCAACAGACTGAGTATTAACCACAGGAGTAACAGGCTCAGGACACCTGCGACTAGAAACAAAGCCAGCTTGTTTGGAGGCATGGACTTAACTTGGGCGGTAAGTTCTGCTGCCTTGGTGCGCGCCTGATCGACAAAATCGCCCTTTAGCCCATTGCCGCTTGCTCCGCTGCGCCCTGAATGTTGGCGTCTGCGATGTTTGGAAGTCGATTCAGCAGGGTGTGGCACTGTAGCTATCGGGAGAGAGACAGGGGCAACAGCGCTCGGCGCGGCTACCGTTGCCGGGGATTTCGCGCCCGAAGCTGCGGTGGAAGCCTCGCCCGGTACGGGGGTCAATGTGACCATACTGGCTCCCTGCTTGGCTGTGGGTGGCTGTGCAGGTATGGCAGCGGGCGATCGGCCTGCTGTCGGTTGCAGTCGCCCTGGGAGCTTGCCGGAGCGGGGCTGCACCACGACCCATTCGTTGGCGGTTTCTGCGTCCTGTGGCAAAGCTTCTAGGTAAGCTTGTACTTTCGGGTCAGCAAAGTAGTCTTTCAAGGACACTGACTCGTTGGCCAAGTCGCGGAAGTGGGGAAACACTTCTTCTTGTAGCCAATGTTCTGCGTACAAGCACAGTCCGGGCAACAAGTCGGGTGAATCTTGGGAATGTTCGCGAATGAAGGCCAGGGGTTCTTTTTCCGAACTGAGTTCGAGGGCTCTGCTGGCTTCTTCTGTCTGGCCCAGCAGCAGGGAACAGACGGCTTTTTCTAGGTGAACGTCTTGGCGGCGACCGAGCTGCATCAGCATCAGCTTGGCGCGACGGATCATCGATGGCTGTCTGGCGGCAAATCCTTGGGCTAACAGGGTGTAGACCGATAGGTAAGTGGCGACTGCGGAGGGGCGGCCGGCTTCGGCTTCAAATAGCGCCTGCTGCTCGCTGCTGGTTAGGTGTTTACGCATTTGCTGCACGAACCGGAGGAAGTCTTCTATTCCTAAACCCGATCGATCATCTCCCGAACCGTCGATACCGCCTCGTTCTTGAAGCATTTCTCGCAGGATTTCCAGTCCCCGGCGACGCTCGGCGACTTTTTCTTCGGGAAGTGATAATAGCTCTAAAATGTTGTACGGACGGAGTTTGTATATGTCGGCTTGCATTTCACCCCTCACGCTTGCAAATAGGCTTTCGCGCAGCAGCAATTCTTGACCTGCTTCTAATGATTTTGCGGCATTTTCGTACTGACCTTGCTGCCACTGTTCGCGGCCGAGTTCTAGACAGGCAAGGCTGACAGTTAAAACTATATCTGGCCTCACGAGCTGGGGGTCGCCGAAACGACCTTCTGCGATCGCGATGCTGCCATTGTTAAGATACGGGCGACCCAGCTTCTGTACGAGTTCGTATTCTCCCAGTTCTTGCAGTATGAGCAGGGCTCCTACGAATTGGTTGTCATCGATTTCAATACTTGGAGTGTGGGGGTCGGGAGCAGCCTCTAAAGTCTTGGACTCTGGCGGAGCGGTTTCTCCTGTGTCTTGCAGGAAGGTGGCCGTGCCTGCTGAGGTTTTTGACCTCTGGTGCTTGGCTTCCTGTGCGGCTTCCGACTCTCGATCGTAAGTTTTGGCTAAAAAACTGGCATCGTAAGCTTTGCGCCCCTCTGAGTCTGACAGAACGGCGCAGGCTTCATCGAGCAGTTGTTTACGGGCGACGATCGCAACTTCGGAATACTCCCGGCGCGGAAGCTGTAAAGTTCGATCGCGGTGAGCCTGCTGCAACTGTTCGGCAGTAGCTTGAATCGGTAGACCCAAAATCCGGTAGTAATCTAGTGGAATTAACATAAGTTAAAGAACTGTCCACTTCCCCAAAGCGCTAGCAACTGAATTAGCCTATCTTAAGTGACATACTCCCGCAAACCAAATCAAAAATTCTGGTGTTGGAGTCCAACCGCCCCATTCGCGCTATGTTGGACTTGCCGTAGATATACTCTGATTTTTTTCGCTCTAAGGCGTTTTACAGTGAGGAAAATACCTTGCCCCACTGCCCGTCAGCTAAAGGAGTGGTTTGACTCTTGAGCATTTTCGGGTTTGAGAGTAATGGAATTATATCATTCGTTTGCATGGGGTTTAGATGGGAGTTTGTTCTCCGAGTCCCCGCAATCCGCCCCGCCTGCCAAACACATTTTAACAATTGGTGAACTGTTGCACAGAAAACGTTTGATCGTTTTCTGCTGCGGTTGTGTCCCATCTGGGTTTAAATTTAGATGTCTAGGAAGCCGATCGTCGGGTATTAATTATTTATGGTTCAGGAACGGACTTTACCAGTTTTTGACGCGCAAAGCGTAAACATTTCTCGGGATGAGGGCTTGATGCTCTACGAGGATATGGTCTTGGGGCGCTACTTTGAGGACAAGTGTGCTGAGATGTACTACCGGGGCAAAATGTTTGGTTTTGTCCACTTGTACAACGGTCAGGAAGCTGTGTCTACTGGCGTGATTCGATCGATGCGCCGGGATGACACTGATTACGTCAGCAGCACCTACCGCGATCACGTTCACGCTTTGAGCGCGGGCGTCCCGGCGCGGGAGGTAATGGCTGAGTTGTTCGGAAAGGAAACTGGTTGCTCGAAGGGCCGCGGCGGTTCGATGCACATGTTTTCGGCCGAACACCGACTGTTGGGAGGTTATGCTTTTGTGGCTGAGGGGATTCCTGTAGCTACGGGGGCGGCTTTTCAATCGAAGTACCGGCGCGAAGCTTTGGGGGATGAGAGTTCCGATGGCGTGACTGCTTGTTTTTTTGGCGATGGTGCTGCAAATAACGGGCAGTTTTTTGAATGTTTGAATATGGCGGCTTTGTGGAAGTTGCCGATTATTTATGTTGTGGAAAACAACAAATGGGCGATCGGGATGGCCCACGAGCGAGCTACTTCTGACCCGCTGATTTACAAGAAGGCTCATGCTTTTGGCATGGCTGGTTTTGAGGTTGACGGGATGGATGTTTTGGCGGTGCGGGAAGTGGCGAAAGAAGCTGTAGCGCGGGCGCGAGCCGGCGAGGGGCCGACTTTGATTGAGGCTTTGACTTATCGCTTTCGCGGCCATTCTTTGGCCGATCCTGATGAGTTGCGTTCTAAGGAAGAGAAGGAATATTGGTTCCCCCGCGATCCGATTAAGAAGTTGGCTGCTGATTTGATCGATCGAACTTTGGCAACTGCTGAAGAATTGAAAGAGATCGATAATAAAATTCAAGCAGTAATTGATGATGCAGTCGATTTTGCTGAGAAAAGCGCTGAGCCAGATCCTAGCGAATTGTATCGGTTTATCTATGCAGAAGATGAGTAAGCTTTTGTGCATTTAACTTGTATGTTTAGGGCTGCCAGGATGCCCAACCCCTACTCCCCACAAGGGTGATAGATCCCCGTAGGGACAGGGCGAAAGCCTTTGTCCCTACTGCACTTTCTCAACCTGCAATACGCTGTAAGACTTACGTACAAACTCTACTTGTAAATTGTGCACTGCGAATCTTACTACCATAAATTAGGGCTAGAATCAAAGGTAGACTTTATAGACGAAAAGAGAGCCGATATGATAAATTTCGATCGCGATCTAACTCAAGCCAGCAAAAATATGGGTGCAGTTTGAGTCAAAGTCAAGCTAACCAATGCCATTGATGAAGAGTTAGTCAAGAGAGGATTGCTCAATCCAAGTCTTTTGCGCGTGTATGAAGCAGAAGCACTCATAGATAGTGGTGCAGTACGCACAGCTATTCCTGTAGAAGTCTGCGAACACCTGGGTTTAAGAATTAGGAGTCAGGAAATAGCAAAATATGCTGATGGCAGACAAGAAACAGTGGGATTGACTGGGCCTATTATCATTGAACTGGAAGGGCGCGAGACAATTGAGGCGGCAATGGTTTTAGGCGATATGGTGCTAATCGGTCAAACTGTGTTAGAAACTTTAGATTTGCTAGTAGATTGCAAAAATCAGCGTCTAGTTCCCAATCCCGAAAACCCCGAAAGGCCTGTATTGAGAGTTTAATACTAAATAAAGTAGTTGCCTTTGGGATAGAATCAAGCTGAAGATCGAGAGGTTCAGAAAATTCCCTAAGCTAGTCAGAACCAAGCTAATCTGCTATTCCTTGATTGAGAGAAAGATCAACGCCAGAGAAGTCCGCGCGAAAAAAATAAACACAGTAAAACCCACATTCCGCAGATATTCAAGCAGATTTAAATCCAAAGAAATTGAGAATTGCCAAAACCTCAAATGATTGCATAGCAATCATTTGAGGTTTTTTTAAGGTATAATAATTTGTGCCAGTATAGCAACCTTCAAAACTATGAAAAAGCCCTCTGAAGCTATAAATATCGTAAATTTAGACCATTTGGGAATAGTAGCGGGGATCATAGATGAAATGGAATTGGTAGAAGAAGTCAACAAAAAAGTGGGAATAAGAGTTAAAGAAACTGTCAGCCCAGGACAAGTAATGAAAGCAA
>NZ_JAUBPI010000013.1:0-90995 GCF_036700645.1 Microcoleus sp. S36b_A4
AAATTAGAATAGTTAAGTAGAAAAATCCGTTGTGAGTTGATCTCTGTTTTGGTAAAAATTGTAATCTCACACTTTTTTCATTATAACCGATAACTAATCAACTTATTTATTTTTCATTCCTTAATACTCCAATGTTGTGCTATAGTTCATTAGCGGAAAATGCTCGCTTATCTTTGGATAATATCATTCTATTCACAGTGATGTCCAGTCATACAACGTCAGAAAATGTAAGTTGTTTTACCTGACGCTAACTCTCAAAAAAAGTAAAATGTTGCCATCCATGTCATAAAATGTCATAAAATAGCAGGTATAATAAGCAAAACCCCTAAACTTAAGTCACCGATGGACGTTAAAGAAGTCTTGAGATTTGCCGATGACCTGGTTTTCGCTAAGACGGGAGAACATTTGGAGGATCTGCAAGAAGCTATCCTGGGGGGTGTATGGGAAGGTCAAAAATACTCTCAAATCGCAGAAACATCGCATTGTAGCGAAGGTCACGTCAGGAATGTAGCTTCAAAATTATGGAAGCGTTTATCAAATGTATTAGGTGAAGAAGTTACTCCATCGAGTTTACGATCGGCACTTGAGAGACGACAATTATTCATCATTTCAGAAAATTCTGGAAACGATTTTTTTATTGGTAATGTCAATGTCTGTAAGGATAGTCAATCTTCAGAAGTTCCAAAAAGCCGATCGCCCTCCACCCCCACCTCAGACCCCTCCCAACCCCAAACCCGACTAGACTTAGCAGACGCACCTCATATTTCATCATTGTGCGATTCGCCTGATGGCGATAGCTTCGCTTCACGCACATCCGAACTCGCCACCCTGGAAAAATGGATCGTCCAAGAAAAGTGCAACCTCGCAGCAATATCAGGACTCAGCGGCATCGGCAAAACCGCACTTTCCCTCCACCTCATCCAAAAAATTCAGCATAACTTTGAATACGTCATCTGGCGAAGTCTCCGCCACTCCCCACCCTTAGAAACAACCCTAAAAAATCTCCTAGGATTTCTCTTAAATAAACCCGAAATCGAACTCCCTACCAGCATTCCCGATCGACTTTCCCTGTTAATGGAATATCTGCGAAAAAACCGCTGTCTTATTATCCTTGACGACGTGCAAACCATTCTCAGCAGCGGACAACTAGCAGGAAATTACCGCCCCGAATGCGAAAATTACAGCATCCTATTCAGACAAATCGGAGAAACAACCCACAACAGTTGCTTAATCCTCAACAGTTGGGAACCACCCAGAGAAATTACCGCCTTAAAAGGTGAAAATTCACCAGTTCGCAGCTTACAACTCAAAGGCATAGGTGCAGCAGCAGCCGAAATTTGCCGACAAAAAAGTTTACTCAATCCCGAAACATGGGAAAACCTAATTAACACCTACCGAGGCAATCCATTGTGGTTGAAAATAGTCGCCACCACTATTCAAGAAATATTCCGAGGTAGGGTTGCAGAATTTTTGAAATATGATATGCTATTCTTAGGGGAAGAATTGGCAGCAACATTGCACCCGCAGATAAATCGTTTGTCAGAATTAGAAAAAAAACTAATCTGCCGCCTCAGCAGCGAAGCAAATTCAGTTTCAATAGAGCAATTGCTACAAGATGCCGATTTATCGCCCTCTGAGTTATTCAACGGGCTGCAATCTTTGGGGAGGCGATCGTTAGTTGAAATAGAAGAACAGGAGAATGAAACGCTATTCAGCGTTTGTTCTGTGGTGAGACAATATTTAATATCAAATCCCGTTAATTAGCCACAATATCTGTAGGGACACGGCAATGCCGTGTCCTGCAGCGATGATTTAATATGAAATATGAATACTCCTCAACCTTCATTAACTAAAACAGAATTAAGAAAATCGCTCCTCAACACCCGCAAATCCCTATCAGCACAAGAATGGAGACAAAAGAGCGATCGCCTCTGCAACCGCCTGCAAAACTCGCCCCTATTCACCCAAGCAAAAACAATCCTCGCCTACTTCAGTTGTCGCCAAGAACCAGATTTAAGTCCCCTATTTGTAACTCCCCGCAAATGGGGATTTCCCCGCTGTGTCGGCAAAGAGCTATCCTGGCACATCTGGCAGCCCGGAGATGCTTTACATACTGGAGCTTATGGCATACTCGAACCCCTGCCGGATGCTCCTAAAATAGATTACTCAGAAGTAGATTTAATGCTCGTACCCTCAGTAGGCTGCGATGTTGGCGGCTATCGCTTGGGCTACGGCGGTGGCTATTACGACAGAATGCTCAGTTTAGCTGAGTGGGAATCAAAAGTTACGATCGGCATTATCTTTGAATTTGCCTTGCTGGCCCAACTACCAGTTGACTCATGGGATCTACCGCTGCACGGAATTTGCACGGAAAGCGATTTGACAATCGTACAGCAAAAATCAAGAAGGTTGATCGAGCAATAAATTTTCCGAAATTATCCCTAGATCCATGTTTATATATATTCATTTAGGACTTGCACAAGTCTTTTTGAATCTAGAATCTAAAATCTAAAATCTAAAATAGTATGGCCCAGCGCTACGTTCGAGTCAAAACAACACAAGGACACATCCACTACGGTTTACTGCAACTGGGCCACAGCGTTCAAGTATTTGATGCACCGCCCTGGTTAAAAGGACAACCAACCGATTTGGAACTTTCACCAGATACTTACCAAATTCTCGCCCCGTGCGCTCCCTCAAAAATTGTAGCCGTAGGCAAAAATTATGTCGATCACGCCGCCGAGATGGGAACTCCAGTACCGGAAGAACCCCTGCTGTTTTTCAAGCCTCCGAGTGCCGTCATCCCAGCAGGTGCAGAGATTCGTTATCCGCAGCAGTCGGAAAGGGTAGACTACGAGGGAGAATTAGCCCTGGTAATTGGCGAACATTGTACCAACTGCACTCCCGAACAAGCACACAGCAAAATTTGGGGATATACGATCGCCAATGACGTAACAGCCAGAGATTTGCAAAAGCGGGACAACCAGTGGGCGAGGGCCAAAGGGTTCGATACTTTTTGTCCGTTGGGGCCTTGGATTGTCCGCGAACTGAGTCCTGCTGCACAATTGCAGACTTTTGTCAATGAGAGCGAGCGACCGGTACAGTCATCCCAGATCGATCGCATGGTATTTTCGCCAGACTTTCTCGTCTCCTACATCAGTCAAGTAATGACCCTAATTCCCGGTGATGTGATACTGACGGGAACGCCGCAAGGAGTAGGGCCGCTACAAATAGGCGATCGAGTCCGCATCGAAATTGAAGGCATCGGCAGTCTTGAAAATACAGTAGTTATTAGTAATGGGTAATTGGTAATTATCACCAACAACTGTCAACTTTCAACTGCCAACTGCCAACTGCCCATTGACTATCGTACCTGCATATAAACAGCATCCGAAAGCGGAGGAATCTCTGCATAGCGTCCCAAAAGCGACTGCACGACTGCATAGACAAATGCAGCAAAAGCGCCCAAAAACACCATGTTATACAGAGTTTCCGCAATAAATGCGACTTGTAAACCGTTAGAAAAAATCGGTAAAACCAGACCGCACAGCATCAAAACAATGTCTAAAAGAATCGCCTGCATCGCATTAAAACGAATGAAGTGACTGATGTTTTCGTTTCTAACTACTCCTAAATACAGAGCAAAGAAGATAATCAAGCTAGCAAAAGGCAAACTATAAATTTGCATCAATGGAGCTAGCGGTATCAACAACAGTTGCAGGACAGGAAACTGTGTAAACAGAAACCTGCCAAACGCAAGCCCGTCAACCAACGGGAGTAAATAAGGCAAAGAAGCAAAAATTCGGTCTGGAACAGTTGTAGATCCGCGCCAAGTCATAATGAACTCTCCTGAGTCGATCGATTAACTATTAATTCCATTAAACTCAGGATAACGCAGCAGCAGGGTTTGTGTTCCGACTCGCCCGGAATTGGCTTTTTACTCAGCGGGGAGCAGCCTCAACTACCAAGGGCAGGCTTTCTTATTTAATATTGGCAATGACGAAGCCCATTTGACACTCGTACCGATCGGGCAAATTTTCCGTAGGTTTAGCAACTGGATGTCCACAGCGAAGCTCTCCACCACTCCAGCGCGGTTGCCCAGTGCGATCTGCCAGCAAACAACTTTGGCAAACACACTGAGGGGCAAGCATCTGATTTTCCATTAAAATGACTAACATTTGATACCTCCGGCAGGTTTCACACCAGTAATTTCATTGTATGTCAGGAGTTGGGGACAAACCGCTTAACCTGAACACAACGTAATATTTATGTCAATGGTGCGAAATCCGTAGTACGGTATAAGATCCCCAATTCCCAATCCCAAAACTGTCAAGAGGTTGATTATTGTGACGGACACTAACTTAGAATTCCTTTCCAAAACCGATCCGCTAATTGCCGATTTAATCGGGCAAGAGCTCCAGCGGCAGCGAGACCACCTAGAACTCATCGCCAGCGAAAACTTTACCTCCGCAGCGGTAATGGCAGCTCAAGGATCAGTGCTGACCAATAAATACGCCGAAGGACTGCCAGCGAAACGGTACTACGGCGGCTGCGAATTTATTGACGGCATCGAGCAAATCGCGATCGACCGCGCCAAACAGCTATTTGGAGCTGCTCACGCCAACGTCCAGCCCCACTCCGGCGCTCAAGCCAACTTTGCAGTATTTTTGAGCTTGCTGGAACCCGGAGACGGAATTATGGGCATGGATTTGTCCCACGGCGGCCACTTGACCCACGGTTCACCAGTCAACGTATCCGGCAAATGGTTCAAAGCTTTTCACTACGGCGTCAGCCAAGAAACAGAACAGCTCGACTACGACGAAATTTTGGCACTTGCCAAAGAAAACCGCCCGAAATTGCTCATTTGTGGCTATTCAGCATATTCACGAATTATCGACTTTGAGAAGTTTAGAGCGATCGCCGACGAAATCGGAGCCTACCTGCTCGCCGACATCGCGCACATCGCCGGGTTAGTCGCCACAGGGCATCACCCCAACCCCCTCCCCCACTGTCACGCAGTCACCACCACCACTCACAAAACCCTGCGGGGCCCCCGTGGTGGCTTGATTATGACCAATGACCCGGAATTAGGTAAAAAGTTTGACAAAGCAGTTTTCCCCGGTACTCAAGGTGGGCCCTTAGAACACGTCATTGCGGGCAAAGCAGTAGCTTTCGGCGAAGCATTAAAGCCTGAATTTAAAACTTATTCCGGTCAAGTAATTGAAAATGCACGGGCTTTAGCGGCACAGTTGCAGCAGCGGGGTTTAAAACTCGTTTCCGGCGGCACGGACAATCACTTAATGCTAGTTGATTTGCGATCAGCAAATATGACAGGCAAGCGAGCGGACCAATTAGTCAGCGGTGTGAATATTACTGCTAATAAAAATACCGTGCCTTTTGATCCGGCATCGCCCTTTGTAACCAGCGGTTTGAGACTCGGTTCGCCGGCGATGACCACGAGGGGAATGGGAACAGCAGAATTTACCGAGATTGGCAATATTATTGCCGATCGCCTGCTAAATCCAGATGATGAAAGCGTCGCAGCCGACTGCCTGCGTCGAGTAGCAGCACTGTGTGATCGCTTCCCCTTATATCCCCACTTGTACTTGAAAGTGCCGGCATTAGCTTAATTTTCCTGATCGGCAATGGGAAATTGGTAGTTGGAAGTGTACGGGTAAAAGGGTAAAAGAGCAGGAAAAGATTGAGAGTTGCCGGTAGCGATATTGACAAGCGGTTTTCACCAAAAATATCGATCGCCAATACGGTTTTTAGTACAGATATTTGTCGGGCGGGGCTGGTTTGACTAACGGTATTTGTCGGTTGCGAAAGATACCGATCAACTGGGCCCGCTCGCCAAATATAGACTTTTTGGCTCGCGAAAAAGTCTATATTTCAAATCGTTAATTCGAGAGTTATGAATGAACAACCTGACAATTCGCCCCAGGGCAACTGCCATTGCGGCAAATCTCCGACTCCCAAACCCCCAGTCGCTCTTCAAGATGTTTCCTTGTGATAAGCCATCTGAAATGTAGTAGACTCTGCCTGACAGACTAATTGCCCCGCACTATTTAAAATTGATTTCAGATGCCGTACCAGTATCTGTACCACATACTCGCTTTTCTGGTTTCTGCGATCATCGTCCTCTGGAGTACGCCAATAGTCAAAAAAATTGGTCTCAAAAGCGGGCGAGTCGATCGGCCAGGCGAGCGAAAAGTCCACAAGCGCCCGATGGTCCGTTTGGGAGGAGTTTCCATCTTTCTCGGCACTATCATTGCCCTCTTATTTGTCTGGCTCTCAGGAGGCTTCATCGATGCTAACGGACAAGTTCTCAATCCCAAAGACGAATACGAAATTTGGGGAGTCACCCTCGGCGGCATCGGATTCTTCCTCATCGGTTTAGCAGACGACCTATTTTCGCTCTCGGCCTTAAAACGCTTGCTCATGCAAATTGGCGTATCCAGCATCGTTTGGTACGCGGGCGTACAAATTGAGTTTCTCACAGTTCCCTCCTTGGGACTGACTAATATTGGCTGGCTGAGCTTGCCAATTACCGTGATTTGGCTCGTCGGCATGGCGAATGCCATCAACTGGATTGACGGTTTGGACGGTTTAGCTGCCGGAGTTTCAGGGATTGCAGCAGTTGTAATGCTGATTGTCAGTCTGGCGATGCACCAACCGGCGGCGGCCCTGATTGCAGCGGCTTTAGCTGGCGGGGCCTTGGGATTTCTGCGCTACAACTTCAATCCGGCTCAAATCTTTATGGGGGATGGCGGGGCTTATTTTATCGGGTTTACTCTTGCTGGAGTGGGAGTAATTGGGTTAGTTAAAACTACGGCTGTTACTTCTGTGTTGCTGCCCTATTTAATTTTAGCTGTACCGATTTTAGATATGTCGGCGGTGATTCTCGATCGACTTCGCAACGGCAAGTCACCGTTTATTGCTGATAAGCGCCACCTTCACCACCGACTTCTACAAGCCGGACTATCCCATCGATTTGCGGTTTTATTTATTTACTCGCTGACACTGTGGGTTGGAAGTTTAGCCCTAGCTTTTTCGGTTCCCAGTGGCGTAATTTACGCTATGGGTGCAACCAGTTTACTGGGATATGCTAGCTGGAAAGTTTGGAGACACGCTCGATAGTCAGTTGACAGTTGACAGTTGACAGTTGACAGTTGACAGTTGACAGTTGTCAGTTGACAGTTGTTAGTTGACAGTTGTTAGTTGTTAGTAAGAATCACCAATCACCAATCACCAATAACTAATCACTAATGACCAATGCCCAATGCCCAATGCCCAATCCCCAATTCCCCAATCCCCAATCTAAAATCCAAAATCTAAAATCTAAAATCGAATAATGGTTGCTGAAATTATTTGTGTTGGCACTGAATTGCTGTTAGGCGATATTCTTAATAGCAATGCCCAGTTTTTAGCCAAAGAATTAGCGAGTCTGGGAATCCCTCACTACTATCAAACAGTGGTGGGGGACAATCCAGAACGCATCAAACAAGTGTTAGAAATTGCTGTCAGTCGATCGCAGCTTTTGCTGTTCACCGGAGGTCTGGGCCCCACACCAGACGACCTCACAGTCGAAACCATCGCCGATTTTTTTGGGGTTCCCCTCATCGAAAAGCCGGAAATTATCGCAGATATCGAATACAAATATGCTCAGCGGGGACGCACCATGAGTCCCAGCAATCGCAAACAAGCTTTAATTCCAGAAACTGCGGATATTCTGCCGAACCGCAGCGGTTCTGCACCGGGCATTATTTGGCAGCCGGTTTCTGACGTGACAGTAATGACATTTCCCGGCGTACCGGCGGAAATGCACTTAATGTGGCGAGAAACCGCCGTTCCTTACCTGAAAAATGGCGGCTGGTGTAGCGCCACTATTTACAGCCGCACATTAAAATTTTGGGGGATTGCTGAGTCGGCATTGGCGGAAAAAGTAGATAGTTTTCTCAATTTAACTAATCCTACTGTGGCTCCCTACGCCAATCACGGCGAAGTCAAACTGCGGATTTCGGCCCGCGCGGATTCGTCCGTGGCTGCGAAAAACTTGATTGAGCCGATCGAACAACAATTGCGACAAATTGCCGACTTAGACTGTTACGGTGCTGATAGCGATACCCTCGCTTCCACTGTCGGCCAATTGTTGCTTGATGCGGGGCAAACTCTTAGCGTGGCTGAATCCTGCACGGGAGGTGGATTGGGGGCGATGCTGACTGGTGTTCCCGGCAGTTCGAGCTACTTTTTAGGCGGGATTATTTCTTACGACAATCGGGTTAAGGAAGGATTATTAGGTGTTGATCCGCAAGATGTAGCCGAGTTTGGGGCTGTCAGCCACCAAGTAGCAAAACAAATGGCTGCGGGAGTTCGCGCCAGCCTCAATACCGATTGGGGATTGAGCATTACAGGCATCGCCGGGCCTGGAGGCGGCACAGATGCTAAACCTGTCGGACTGGTTTATGTCGGTTTAGCGGGCCCCGACGGCGACACAGAAAGTTTTGAATACCGTTTTGGCGATGCCAGAGGCCGCGATTGGATTCGGAATCTGAGTAGCTGTACGGCGCTCGATCGGCTCCGGCGTAAATTATTGTTGGCAAAAGCGTAGAAAAAATCCTACGATTGGTCAATTGTCAACAGTCAACCGTAAGCTTAAGCTTTATTTAAGACTCTATACTCTGATATAATTCGGCAATTTTCCTTTTGCCTCTTGATTATCTGTAAAGATTCGTTATGATAATAAGATAGGACTGATTGGCCAATATACTGAATCTCTCCATTGCTCAAAATAACCAGCAAGCGAGAAAGCAAGTTTGACCTTTGGTTTCAAAGTCGTGCTTGCTTATTTTTAGATATTTAGCCGTCGGTTTAGCAATCTAGACTATAAAAAAAGGAGCTATCCGTTCAATGGAAGACATTGAAAAGGTGCTGGAAGAAATTAAAGAATGGGTTCGCAAGCTGATAGAAGGACTGCTGAGTCCCGATCCTGAACCGGAACTTGAACCGATTCGTATTCCTGTCAACCAACCAAGGAATCGCAGGTAGTCGGGACTGAATTAGAAGATTGAGGTTTAAGGTTTGACGTTTGAGGTGGCAGGCTGGTTCTAAATCCCATGTCAAAACTCTCATAATTTTTGTTGCGCTGGAAATTTTAAAATTGTTAAATATCCTGGTACTTCACGGCCCGAATCTGAATCTATTGGGTCAGCGAGAACCTGGAGTTTATGGTTCTGCGACTTTAAATGATATCAACAAGTTGCTAGAACGAGAAGCGCAAGCCCTCCAGGTGCAAGTCTCAATTCAGCAGTCAAATCATGAAGGGGTATTGGTGGATGCAATTCACTCGATGTTAGGGCAGCACCAAGGCTTATTGATTAATGCTGGAGCTTATACTCATACGAGTGTGGCAATTAGAGACGCGATCGCCGCAGTGAATATCCCTGCGGTAGAAGTTCATCTGAGCAATATTTATCGACGGGAAGCTTTTCGGCATCACTCGTTTATCGCAGCGGTGGCGATCGGGCAAATCAGCGGTTTTGGCTCAGAAAGTTATCGGCTGGGGCTGCAAGCTCTAGTTAGTTACCTGATTAAAAATTAGAAATTTACCGATTGTAGCGATCGGATAAGGGCAGGTTTTAGATGGAAAACCAGCCCTTATATGTTTGGGTTGAATTCAAATTAATCACAAAAGTTACGCAAAGAAAGAAAACACGAAGAATTCTAAATTACCAATTACCAATTACCAATTACTAACAACTTGAGTTAAATTCAAATGCGGCATTCCCTGTTGAGCAAGTTTCAAGGAACCATCCTAGGGGCAGTTTTAGGAGACTCTATAGGCCTGCAATACCAGAGGCAACTCGTGGGTATTCCCCCCCAAACAGAAGACTTGCAGCCGATTTTACAACTGACGAAACACCAACAATTGACCGTAAGTGGCGCAACATTAGCGTTGAATTCTGTCAACAGTAAAATCCCAACTCGCAGAGACTCATCCGCATCCGGGAGACTTGCGGTAGCGTGTGTTCAAAGTTTAATTCAGTGTAGGGGTTTAGATTTAAAGGATTGGCGCGATACTTGGGAAGCATTTGCCAAGTCGGAAATCTACCATCCCGGCAACAGTGAGTTTCAAACCCTGCTTAACCCTGGTGAAGCTGCTGTTGCTGCGCTGCCATCCGCGATGTTTTTTCACGAAAATAAAGCCAAGCTGCGAGAAAAAATCATGCTGGCGATAGAGGTTTGGCACAACGAAAACCAGCCAGAATGGGAAACAGCAATTTTAGCAGTAGCATATACGATCGCCCGATCTCTCAAAGAAAGACTTGACCCCGCGACAGCGATCCAGCAAACACTTGCCTACCTGAAAACAGATAATGCCTTAACAGAGCTGCTGCTGCAAGTGCAAATACTACTAGAAAAAGGAGCCGATTTAGAAACAGCCGCCACTCATCTGTGCAAAAGCGCCACAGCTTTGCGAGACAGACAGGGCGAAGGTGAAAAAAAAATACAAACCGAGTCAATTGTCAACCCTGGAAATTTCATTCCCATTGCCTTAGCTTTCTACTGCTTTTTGAACACCCCAGAAGACTTTCGCTTGTCAGTGGTGCGCGCTGCCCGCTGTGGCATAGCTGGACAAATAACCTGCGCTTTGACAGGAGCTTTGTCTGGAGCCTATAACGGCGTTGGTGCGATTCCTGTAGAATGGCGACAGGTATCTTCGGCTGAAGTTAATTCGCTGCAGCTAGCCGAGGGCCGAGAACCCTCGCTCTGGGGAACTGGAAGCGATGCAAAAATTGTAGAGTTAGCAAATAACCTGTTTGCTGTTTGGACCGGAGTTTACAAGCCCGATGCCGGACTCGATTCCGCAGCGCTAGCCCGCTCGGTGGCTGCACCTTATGTCATTAGACCTCGTAAAATATAAAGTTTGGAGCTTTTAACGGTAAGGGGAAACCAGAAATTAGCAATTAGCCATTAACAAGTCAAAAGCGAAAGTTGAAGGAGAGCTACAATTAAAGATTAAAAAGTGAAAAATTAAATGTGAAAAATTAAATGGGACGCGCTTGCCCCAACAAGCCAGGTTTAAACGAGAATATGGGGTTGGAAAACGAACAATCTACGGAGAAACAAGGTTTTTAGCCCTCGCGCGCGAGTTCCGTTCAATATGGACAAGGGAAGCAAATAAGCTGCTTGCGTTGTTGGCCACCGTTAGGAAAGTCAACTGATGGCGATAGTCAGGCAAAGTAGTCTGGGGGGTTGAATATTCAGCCAGGGTAGTTCGGATAAAATCAATCAAGATGCATAGTCAGAAATTCTGACAAAGCTGCTGGATAACAGTGATATATCTTCGACACAAATGAATACGCTCTCCTCATTGATGCGGCAGATTGAGCAGCTAGGGGCTGCGCGCTCACTGCGCCAACACATTGCTAAAGTGCAAAATGGCTACAGCAAAGCAGATACCGAGCGCGCTAGCGGGCCTCTCCTGAGCCGTTTGTCGCGCCAGAAATGGCTTCTTCCCGAGACTTTTACTACTAAATTTACAAGTAAAACCTCCAAATCAAGCCTCAAAAATCAAGCTCGTTCCCCTATGTTGGCGCTGGTAGCGGTAGTTTCCCTAAGCAGCGCTCTGGGCCACCGCTTCTACAACCAGCCGAAACTGGATGTGGGCACGAAAGCTCCTCAGACGATTAAGGCTCCTGCTACTGCTAGCGTCCCCGATTACAAAACTACTGAAGAACAGCGGAAAGCAGCGCGCACCGGGGCTGTAGCGATATTAATGCTGGATTCGGCGGTCGATCGACAAATTTATCAAGAATTGCAACAATTTTTGCAGCAGGGAAGCGAGCTACGGGAGGCGGTAGGCCCGTTTCCGTTTGCGAGTACCTCGGCGCTCTCACTTGCGGTTCAGGTTTACTTGCGGGGCTGTCCCGAGTGGGAGTGGCGCTCGATTTTGGCGCAAGCGGGTGACAAAAGGGCAACTTCCGAGCGATTGAGTTTGGATTCCCCGGCAATTGCTGGGGCAACAGATAACAAGTCTCAGCAAGATGCTATAGCTCAACTGCAAGCTTACAGCCGATCGGTCCGGGCGGCAGACTTTCAAAGCCTGACAGACAGTATTTCCTCTGCTCGCCAGCGCTATCTCAATGCTGTGGAGGCGCTGGAAAAACCTTCGGTTTTGGGGCTGCCACAGATTTACGATACTTCGCTGTTTGATTGGTCGGATGTAGCTTGGCAGAAAACCCAAACCGGTATGAGTCGGGCGGCAAAAAGGATGGTGGCTCAAGGTATCCCGCAGGGGTTGCCCAAAGAGATTTTGCAAGAAGCCGTGAAGCTGCAAGTGGCTGATGAAGTGCCGTTAGAGTCCCAAGCTTTGGCGGTGGAGGGTTTAACAGCGATTTTGCAGCCAAATCTGGTGAGAGATCGCGAGGAAACCAAACAGCTAGCTGAATTAGCGGCGCAAAAGGTGAAACCGGTGATGATCGCAGTAGATCAGGGCGAGATAATTGTTGCCCAAGGACAAGAGATCTCGCAGCAAGATTTCGTGTTGCTGGACTATTTTGGTTTAAGTCGGCGGGGGGTGAATTGGCTGGGGCTGACGGGTTTTGTTTGTTTAGTCGGGGGGGCAATTGCGATCGTACTGCTGGTGGAAAGGCACTACCGCTTGCGCCGCAGAGATCATTTGCTATTGCTGCTGCTGACTTTGAGCGCGCCGGTGCTAGTGAGTTTGGGGCTGCCTTGGACGAGTTTGCCGGCGATCGGGATTTTAGCGGGCGGCTTCTACGGTTCGGCCGTGGGAGTGACTGTGGTGGGGCTGCTATCGGCGCTGCTGCCCGTTGGCTTAAATGTGGACTTGATTCATTTGGTGGCTAGCGGGGCGGGGGGATTGCTGGGCGCTTTTATGGCCGGGCGGCTGCGATCGCGCGAGGAATTGGCTCTTTTGGGCTTGGCTCTTGGGTTGACTCAGGGCACGGTTTATCTGGTGGGGACTTTGATTGCCAGCGCCGCTGTCGGTGCGATTTGGTACGTTGTGCTCGGTACTGTGGGCGCGCAAAGTTTGGCCGGTTTGGCTTGGAGCGTTGTGGCGATCGGCATCAGCCCTTATTTGGAACACGTTTTTGACTTGATTACGCCGATCCGGCTGGCGGAACTTGCCAATCCCAACCGCCCGCTGTTGAAGAAGTTGGCTGCCGAGGCTCCGGGGACTTTTCAGCACACGCTGTTTGTGGCGAGTTTGGCGGAGGCTGCGGCCCGGGAACTCGGCTGCAATGTTGAGCTGGTCAGAGCTGGAACATTATACCATGATATTGGAAAAATGCACGATCCGCTCGGATTTTGTGAAAATCAAATGGGTGGGGGCAACAAACACGATGAAATTAATGACCCTTGGGGGAGCGCGGAGATTATTAAAAAGCACGTTACCGAAGGTTTGGTAATGGCGCGAAAGCATCGATTGCCGAAGGCAATTCAGGCGTTTATTCCCGAACACCAAGGTACAATGTTAATTGCTTACTTCTACCACCAAGCGCAGCAAATTGCTGCCAAAGAAATAGAAGATTTAAAGATTACTTTGCCAGATGCGGATAATTCAAAGTTAACAATCGCAAGTCGCCAAGTGAGGGAGGAGGATTTTCGCTACGATGGGCCGATTCCGCAGTCGCGGGAAACCGGGATTTTGATGCTGGCGGATTCTTGCGAGGCTGCTTTGCGATCGCTCAAGGATGCTACTCATGAAGAGGCTTTGAATATGGTTAATCGGATTTTGAGGGCTCGCTGGCAGGATAATCAGTTGATTGATTCGGATTTGACGCGGGAGGATATGTCTCTAATTGCGGAGATTTTTGTGCGAGTTTGGGAACAGTTCAATCACAAGCGGATTGCTTACCCCAGTGCAGTTTTTACTCCCAGGTAGGAGTGAATTTTTAGTTATGAAAAATCTGTTCGCATTTCAGTTGTGAATGAGATTTTATTGCGATTTGCCCCGCAAATAGCCATGCACTTCAGGATTGTTACTGACAATTACCACAGTTTGTTTGATTCCTCAAACTTCCGAAGAGTAGATATCTCTTTCGCCGGCTAGGTGCGATCGCAATTTTTGCCAGTCTGGGGCATCGATCGCATTTGCAAAAGCGATGATAATATCTACAACCCCAGCGCAGTGAACAATCCAGCGGATGTCCGGTAGTTCGTACATAGCAAATAAATTTTGTGAGTTGTATCGCAGAAGGAATAAATACTAATTTTGGACTTCCAATCCCCATGCCCCATGCCCCATGCCCCATGCCCCATGCCCCATGCCCCATGCCCTCATTCTATCCTTTGACTCCGGCAGCAGTTTCTGTTGGCACAATGTATTTTTGCAAGAGCAAAAATAGTCCTAAAACTGGAACAATAGAAATAATAGAACCCGCCGCAACTAAACGCCAATCTAAGGAAAATGTCCCGGCTAAATTAGCTACCCCTAAAGGTAAAGTGTAATATTCCGGCCTGTCTAAAACTAGCAGCGGCCACAGAAAGTCGCTCCAAGAACCGATAAATACGAAAATTCCTAGGGTGACTAAAGCTGGCTTAATTGCCGGAATCATGACGTGCCACCAAATGCCTAATTCGCTGCAGCCGTCGATGCGGGCGGCTTCTTCTAGTTCTTTGGGAACTGCTAGAAATGCTTGTCGTAATAAAAATATGCCGAAGGCTGAGGCTAGTCCGGGAAAGATTACGCCTAAATAACTATTTTTTAGTCCGAGTTGTACTGTCAATATGTATAGGGGAATCATGACTATTTGGAAGGGAATCATGATTGTGGAAACGATCGTGATTAAGATGGCTTCGCGGCCGCGAAATTTGAGTCGGGCTAAGGGGTAAGCGGCGAGGGCGCAAAAGAAAACGTTGATGCTAACTGTGAGGCCGGCAATTAGGGTGCTGTTGAACAGGTAGCGGCCGAAGGGGTTGGTTTGCCAAACTTTGATGAAGTTTTCGAGGGTTGGCTGTTGTGGCCACAGTTGCGGGGGAAATTGAAAGATGTTTTCGTTGGGGGATTTGAGGGAGGTACTGAGCAGCCACAGCAAGGGAAACAGCATCAAAAGTCCGATCGCGCTCATGATGCTGTACGTCCACAGGGTGCTCCACGGCGAGGGAGTGTTGTTTGGGGAATTTGATTTTTTAGTTTTGAGATTGTTCATTGTTGGGATATGATGATAAGTCCTTGCTTCGTGAGAAGCCTTGTTGTCCATAAGGGGATTATTGCCATGAAACCGTTTATTTACGAAACTATGTACATTCTGCGCCCTGATTTGGGTGAAGAAATGACAGACCAGGCGATCGCTAAATATCAAACTATTTTGCGCGATCAAGGTGCTGAAAACATCGAAACTCAGCACCGTGGCAAGCGCCGTTTGGCTTACGAAATCGGCAAGCACCGGGACGGAGTATACGTTCAAATGAACTATACAGCTCCGGGCGCTGCAATTTTTACCCTGGAACGCGCGATGCGTCTGAGCGAAGAAGTGATTCGCTATTTGACTATCAAGCAAGATGTGCCAGATGCACCTGAAGCGGAAGCTGAAGCTGAAGTCGCCGAGTAGCGCATTCGTGTCAACTTAAGGTCTTCTTTAGTACCAGTCTACTGTTTGACGATTAGGGCAGCTTACTTCTCGGCCCCGGCACGCCTTTCTTAAGGGCTACGCTGTATACACAACTTGAAAAACTAACGTCAGAGTCTTTCGCTCCCCCTGGCATTCTCCTGAAAAAGAGGCTAGGGGGATCTCTGGAATTGTGGGTATAACATAGTTTCTTAAAGGCGGGACTTGATGTTAATTGAAATTATAGGTGAATGGGCGATTGTTTTTCTAGGGGAGGACGATCGCTCTTTTTTGTGGGGAGGCTGCTGGGACTTAATCTATTTTTATCAACAAAGAAAGCTCGCTTTTTGAGGATGGCGAGGGCGATTCACTTAGCCCAAATCTATTATCTAGTTGACTACAAAAAACTTGACTATGCTTGAGCATAGCTGCTTAATCATTGTAAATCTAATTGTGATTAGCTACTTATTAAATTTACTGTTAGCTAAGGCAAATTCGACTCTCTTGAGAGGCAAAATTCTGCATCTCTAACTCTGAACCCAACTATAAAGTTATTTTGGCCCTTGGCAATTAGGTAGCCGCCAAAATGTGGCTTTTAGAAGACGAATATTGTCAAATTTTGCCAACTGCTGCTTGGGGTTGGGCCTGAATCCACGAGCCAAAGCCCGATCGCACTCCCTGCAAGCTCGATCGAGCTTCTCGCCCCATAGCCCAAATTGTAAAGTTTTGTGACAATTTGCATTTGGTAGCTTTAGATACAGAATTGTCTGTTATAGTGATAGAAGAGAAGAAAAAACAAGCCCAACATTAATCTAAAGAATACGGAGGAACCGCATATGTCTACTGAAAATCAAGCTCGCTCTCTGATGATGCGCCACCACCAACTGGTGAAGAACCGCCAGCAATCCATGCTCAACCGCACCGCCACCGAAGTCGGGATGGAAGATACGCACTACTGGGGTCACATTCAAGGCAAACCGCAGCCCAGCTTTCAAGCCAGTTACGATCGCAGCAACGCCACTATGAGCTAGGCCAAGCTCAATTTCGACAATTGTCTACGAAGTTATTACCTAGAATTTGGAGAAATCAGTTATGTCAACTCAAGAACAAGCCCGCAACCTGATGATGCGCCATCAACACGTCGTCAAAAACCGTCAGGAATCCATGCTGAGCCGTGTGGCTGCTGAAGTTGGTTTAGATGCTGGTTCTCCAGCGAGTATCGATCGCAAATAACTCCTTTTTTCAACGGCGAGATAGTTGAATAGAGTTTGTTGTTTGCCACCTAAAAATTAATAATGTCAATTACAAAACCGTCGCGACTTCTTCTTGAGTTCTAACTCTAGATTGGAAGCCGCGATTAGTTTTATGGGGAATTGGGAATTGGGAATTGGGAATTGGGAATGGGAAATTGGGTTCAAAACAATCTAAAATCTAAAATCTAAAATCTAAAATCGTTTGACTGAGCGCTCACGCCGAAGTCTAAAATCTAAAATCTAAAATCTAAAATCTAAAATGGTATAATCCCCTTTCAGCAGATTGAAGGCTACTAGGGAGGTCATGATGTCGGACTGGAAAGAAATTGACGGCGGAGTTACAGCACCCAGAGGGTATCGAGCCTCGGGAATTACAGCGGGCTTGAAGCCTTCAGGCTTGCCGGATTTAAGTTTAATTTTGTCAGAGGTAGACGCAATCGCCGCCGGAGTCTTCACAACCTCCACTGTCCGGGCCGCTTGTGTGGACTACTGCCGCCAGCGTTTGCAAGCTAAACCCAGCGCCAAAGCAATTTTGTGCAATGCGGGACAAGCTAATGCTGCTACTGGCGAACAAGGTTTGGCAGATGCCCTCGAAAGTGCCAAATTGTTGGGAGAAGCGCTGAATATTCCTCCAGAATCTATTCTTTTGGCCTCCACTGGCGTCATCGGACAGCGGATTAAAATGGAGCCGCTGAGGGCCGGAATTCCAAAATTAGTTGCTGAGGCATCCGAAACTGGTTCCGATGCGGCGGCTAAGGCTATTTGTACGACTGATTTAGTGCCGAAAACGATCGCCCTGGAAACCATGTTTGGCGATCGGCCCGTCCGCATCGGCGGCATTTGCAAAGGTTCGGGAATGATTCACCCGAATATGGCAACAATGCTGGCATTTGTAACTTGCGATGCAGCAGTGTCATCGCATTTGTGGCAAGAAATGGTGAGTCGGGCGGCTAACAGAAGTTTCAATCAAATTACTGTTGACGGCGATACCAGTACCAACGATTCGCTAATTGCTTTGGCAAACGGTCAATCCCGCACACCGGCAATTACGGAAATGGGGGCAGATGCTGAAAAATTAGAGGCGATGCTGACAGAAGTTTGCGTGCATTTAGCAAAGGCGATCGCCCGTGACGGCGAAGGTGCAACTTGTTTGGTGGAAGTGCAAGTTAGTGGCGCCCTGGATGAAATTTCTGCGAGTAAAATTGCCAAAACAATTGTGGGTTCTTCTTTGGTGAAAGCTGCTATTTTCGGACGCGATCCGAATTGGGGCAGAATTGCGGCGGCGGCTGGGCGCGCTGGTGTCGCTTTCGATCAAGAGAATTTGCGGATTCAATTGGGGGATTTTTTGATGATGGAAAACGGGCAACCTAAAGAGTTCGATCGCGCTGCTGCAAGTAATTATATGAAAGCGGCTGCGGAGGGGGAATATTTGAAGGCTGATACGGTTTTAATTCAGATTAGTGTCGGGAATGGCAGCGGTTTTGCGAAAGCTTGGGGATGCGATTTGAGTTACGACTACGTGAAGATTAATGCGGAGTATACGACTTAAAAAAGTTCACGAGGTTACAAGTCCGGGCGGTTAGAAACCGCGCCTACACAAACAAAACCAGATGACGGCGGGTTAAAGGCAAATTTCACACAATTTAAACTAAACTTCCCCCGGTGGGGGGAAATTAAAAAATATGAAACCTTTACTCACCGAGTTAATCTCAGCTTTTTTGCTCCTCCTTTTTAAATCGCGGAAGCCCTTACAAATATCAGCTTTTTATGATTTTAACAAAAGAGCGCTAAAAATCTTATTCAGACTAAATTTCAAGACTTTTTAAGGTTATTATTAATAAGTTTAAAAAAGTCTTGAAAACACGCCCTAGCCGAAACTATCGGAGACAAACACATAGCCACCACCATACCCGACAGCATTATCCACTAATATTAAGCCGTCGTTGGTCTGCGGATCGCCACTCTGAGCAAGTCCATAATTCACCACGCGCAACAACCGCTGCGGCGTAAACGATTCTAATTCCACAAAATTGCCTGCATCCAGCCATGCTAGTTCTTCGGCTGTTAAACTTTGCCTTACAGCGTCGGGTAATTGACGGGCTGTTTGTGCCATTGTTTGAGATTTCTGCACAAACATATCACGGGTTGCTAAGATTTGACGGGGAGAAATTCCCAAATCAAAAATCGTCACCGCTTGACTCGCAAACCACTCTGGACTGGTTCGCAGTTGATGTACTAAGCCAACTCCAGGAGGACTCGCATTGTGCAGTGCATATACTTTTAAATCGGTATTGCGCCGCAGCATTTCGATTACGGTGTTGAAGATGCTTTGGGGATAGCCACTAATACTAAGAATGGCGCAGTTGTTTTCAAAATGAACGTTGTTGGCAATGAGGAATTGAGCTATTTCGTCACTGTCACAGATAATTGCGCGATCGAAGCTGTAGGCGCTAACTTCCGGAGCGATGGTTGCGGGCAAAGCCTCTTGACGAGCAGCAGGGAGCAGTTTTTCTAATGCGCCGTTCACCCTTTGCCAGTCTCGCAGCCATTTATCGCTCTGCGCTGAATTAACAATAAATACTTCACTAATTTCGTGTAGGCGATTTTTTTGTGAAATGCCGAGCCAGTAGGAAAATAGCCCTAGCAAAGTCGCTGCTATGTACCTTGTCAAAGAAGCAGCTAGCAAGCTGATGGGAATGGCAGTCACTAGAATAATCAACCCTAAAGTTTGTAGATTTTTAGCATTATTTCTTCTGCCGCGAATACCTTGAGCAGGAGACTTGCTGTCATCGAAAAATAGCCATATCCAAATCAAATTGTAGAGAGCGAAGGGAATACTAAGTGCGAATTGTGATGAAAAAATAGGAAGACCGAAGCTACTGCCGATTCCTCCCAATACGAAGCTAAAAAAGAAGTAGAGAAAAATCCCGCTGATTCCGGGCGTGCGAGATTTAAGCTTTTGATCAATAAAATACAAAAACTGTTTGTGCGTAAAAAACAACATATTTTGGCTGGAAATATTTTCGATCGCCTTTTTGAAAAACGGATCGGTGAATGCTAACTTTTTATCAGTGACGCTAGTCGGTTCAAAAACAAACGGATGGTTGCACCGCTTACAGCGACCTGAGTTGCTTGTACGATCGCTCAAAATGTTGTCGGTATTACACTGGACGCATTTCATTCCCATTTCGGTTACTCCTGATTGATTTAATGGATTTATATCGTTGGCGGTTGTTTTGGAATGATTTAACCGCAGAGGGCGCAGAGGACGCAGAGGAAGAGAAGAGAGATAATAAGTAGAAGGAAGAAGGAAGTTCGGCAACGGATTCTGTAACGGATGTAACGGATGTAACGGATGTAACGGATGTCAGTCCGATGGAAGTCGCAAGAAGGAAGAAACTATGCCCAATGCCCAATGCCCAATGCCCTATTAAAATATTTGCCCGTTTAATAAAATAGAATAGTCTTCTCGCTGTCGAATTAATCGATCGCCCTTAGCATCAATCAACACTTCAGCAGGGCGGGGGCGGTGCAGAAAATGTGACGACATCGCATAGCCGTAAGCGCCGCTATCCAAAATCGCGATCGCATCTCCAATTTTGAGTTTCGGTAGCCAACAGTTGCGCCCCAAATAATCCCGCGAATAAGTGGTGTTGCCACAAATATCCGTTTCGTGTCGCGATACATCGTCGGTTTCCCAAGTTGCGATCGCCCGATAGCCTCCGTGCACCGCAGGCACCGATAGATTTGATACAGTCGTATCCACACCGACAATTTGCCGATCTGCCAACCACTTCACCGACACAACTTTCGCAAGCAAAACGCCACAACCTGCGATCGCCGATCGTCCCGGTTCAATCACCAACTCGATCGGGCGAGATAGCGCACTCAATCGTTCAGTAATCGCCGCACCAAACTCCCGCCAGTCAAACACTGCACCGCCTCGATAGGGATAGCCAAAACCACCGCCAAAATCGAGGGTTCGCCAATCTGGCAACTGTTGGGCGATCGCAATTAGGCGATCGATCGCCTGCGTAAAAGCACTCGTGGCGTTCGTTCCCGTCCCCCGATAAAAATGCAGTCCAGTGATGCTAAACCCTTGCTGCTGCGCGATTTCGTTCGCTTTTTCAAATTCAGCGGGACGCACTCCGATTCGACTGTCTCCCGTCAATTCCGGTGAGTTGAGCCGCAGTCCGATTTCGGGACGGCGCGATCGCGGTTGACTCCTGAAATATTCGCAGAAATCCTGGAGTTGCGACAGACTATCGAAATTAAATCGATCAATCTTCCACTCAATCAATTGCTGAATATCCGCCCTGTTGAGGTTACTGCCGGTGTAGACAATATGATCGCCCGTAAAACCCGCTTTCAGCCCCAAAAAAACATCGCCCGGTGTATTCGCGTGCAGCCCCCAACCAGCTTGCTGAATCAGTTGCAACAGAGCAATATTGCCATTGGTGACAGTAGCAAAATGAAACTGAACGCGGGGATAGTCGATCGATCGCGTAATGTGCTCAAGGGTTTGATGGAGGATATCGGCCTGATACACATATAAGGGCGAACCATAAGTTGACAAAAGTCGCTTAGCCATTGCTTCCGAGAACGGCGGCGAATGTATTTTGGTTTCATTCTCTAGCAAAGATTCAATCATATAGAAGAAGTTCGGCAACGGATTTTGTAACGGATGTAACGGATGTTCGGCAACGAATTATTTAACGGATGTTCGGAACAGGGAAGATTGTAAAATTAACTGTCAACTGTCAACTGTCAACTGTCAACTGCCTTCGATATTTCCAAATGCGTTGCCCGATCGCCGGTGGCAACCAAAACACATGATCCAGCGATCGCTTAACCGGAATTTCGCCTAAAACCTCGGTTCGCCATGCCTGCCACATCAGCAGCAACCAGAGATTATTGCCAATATAGCGATCGCGCATGGCAACTCCGAGTTGTCCCGATAACATCGAGTCAGCCAAATAAGGTTGCCAGCAATTTTGCGATCGCAACAGATTCGGATTCAGCCGATCGCCGATCGCAGCCCAAAACTCGCGGTAATACCAAACCTTCAACGGCACACCCATCCCGCGCTTTTCCCGCCAGATAATTTCCGGCGGCAACCAGCGTTCGGCAGCTTTCTTGAGGATGTATTTTTCGCACGCACCTTGCAGTAGCAGCTCGCCAGGGAGTTGAAACGTCCATGCTGTGAGGTCGGGGTCGCAGAAGGGCGATCGCACCCACAAACCGCAAGCAAACCCCAATGCCGTTGCCCTCGGCTGAATATTTTGGGCACCTTTGAGCATCAGCGAAGCGCGCCGTAGCCTCGCTAGCAGGGAAGGACAGGTTTCGAGATCGATCGCGTCTTGCAGGTAAACGCTCAAATCGTGAGACTGGATGCGATCGAGCATTTCTGGCGAAAAAATCTGTTTTTCATAACCATAAAATCGCTGAAACGTCCGCAAATACTGCTGTTCAAAGGTTTCTGTTCCGGCTGGATGTTCTGCACTGTAAACTCCGTTGGCAATCAAAGGTTTGTTCGTCCATCCAGCAAATAGCTGATCGCCATTCTCGCCATTGAATACAACTCGCACGTCTTGTGCCGCCGCCTGTTTGAGCAAAAACAGCGGGGCTGTTGTGCCATCTCCATAGGGTAAATCGAGGGCTTTGGCGGTTGGCCCGATCGCGCGCAACACTGCATCGCCCGTCGCCGCCACTCGGATCAGCGGAATCTGGAAAAAGTCCGCCACCTGTTGGGCGTAGGGCAGTTCGGAATAGGCTTCGACACCAAAATCGAGGGCATAGGCGCGCACTTGCAAGCCTGCTTTCACTAGCAGCGCCGTCACCAGGGAAGAATCGATGCCACCGGAGAGTAAAACGCCTACGGGTTCGTCGATCGGCAAATCGGCCACTTGTCGATCGATCGCCTGTTGCAAAAGCGCTTGCAATTGTGCGATCGCCTCGTCTTCACTCCGCAGTAATTGGGGCGCTTCTTGCCAAGCTGAAGGCAGCGATTCCCTACGGGATAGCTTCGCCGCGCGTACTTTCGGCTGATCGTTAACATCGGCGATTTCCCAAATCATCTCGCTTCCGGCTGCTACGGATGCAATTTGCTCGATCGGCGTTAACGGCGTGGGTACGTAGGAAAAGCAAGCATAACTATGTAGGGCGATCGGGCTAATTTGAGGGGAAGCAATCAGCGGTAGCAGCAATTGCATCCGCGTCGAAAACCAAATCGTTTCTCCCAACTGCATCCAGTAAAGCGGCACTCGCCCAAACGGATCGCGCCCCAGCCGTAGCTGTTTCGCTTCTACCGCCGCCCAAGCATCTCCCGGTAAATAGGTTGGCCCAAATCGCCCGCAAGCATTCAGCGTCACTGTGTCAGCCGTGAGTACAGATGCAGAGGCGATCGCCCATTCTGATAATTTGCCCTGGCGAATGCAGTAATCTGGGACTAAACGGCTGAGTGTTTTTGTGCAATCGTCCAGTCCCCAATAGCCGATAAAATGTGAAGGTTTGTCGATCGCACCCATCTATTTCACCGTGAAAGGTTCACTGCTAATCACGCGCCCATCCAGGGACATCCGAACTTCCCATTTGCCGGGGGCTGCAGCCGATCCGAGATCGTAAAAGCAGTGGGTATTCCAAACCGCAGTATCGATCGTGCGAGTTTGATACCTGCCCTGATGAACAATGTCACCGCTGGGGTTAATCCAATCGCATTGCAGAGACAACTGATTGCCGATCGGAGCATTTTGCAATGTTACCTGGTAGTAGATTCGGGGACTAATTTGACGGTTGACTTGAATAAGGCTGTCACCACCCTTTTGAGATAGGGCAATTCGATCTTCTCCTGCGACAACTTGAGCAGTTTGTTGCTGATTTTGCCCGAAAAGCACGCCTATCCCGATCGCAGAAATAACAACAACTGTCGAGGCGATCGCGATCCAACGGTTGCGTCGCTGCTGTTGTTCTAGGGCTTCGCGGCGGCGCATTTGGGCGATCGCATCTTCTAAAAGCTCATCAGGAAGATTCAACTCCCGTAAAATTTCTCTTACCTGATCGGGTTCCAATTCTAACTCGCGCTGCTGCGATAACTTGTCGATCTCAGCGATCACCTGTGCTAATTGAGTTTGAGTGAGTCGATGTTCCATAAAGTTCTTTCCAGTTAAAAGTTAGATATATAAATCACCCCTCTCTTCTCTTCCTCTGCGCCCTCTGCGCTCTCTGTGGTTAAATTATCCATATTATTCAATAAATAGCTCTCAAAGTCAATTCATAAAAATCATAACCTTGACCTCATAAAAATCATATTTATAGGACTTAGCATGGGTGCCCAGAAACCGGGGCTTTTTACAAAAACACTTCTTTGCAACCTGCATATTAGGTAAAAAACCAAGTTTCTTTGTCCGAGTGAATAAATCCTGACTTATATAAAATCCAGACTTGCAAATTCCTCAACTTTTTGAGACTCGATTAAAAAGGGCCATTTGGCTAAATCTAGTTTTTCCTGTTGGCGATTCAACCAAATTGCATTTAATCCTGCCTTTTTAGCACCACAATAATCTGCTTTGAAGCTGTCGCCGATATGCAAAACGTTTTCCGCAATGCAGTTGTGCTTTTGCAAAGCTGCGGTAAAAATTTGAGAGTCTGGTTTTGCTGCACCAACTTCGGTAGAAATTGTCACTGATGTGAAATATTCTGCTAAATTTAGTGCTTTTAATACTGCATAAATTCTGGAATCGAAATTCGATACTACTGCTAATTCAATTCCTTGTTGCTGCCACTTATTTAAGGCTGGAAATACGTCGGGATAGACGAACCAAGGTTCGGCGGTGGCAAAATGAGCGTATAGTTCGACAAAGAATTTGGGAAAGTCTGAAAACTCGTGGAAAATGCCTGCTATTTGGAATGCTTTTGCGGAAACTGTTTGCCACCACTCAAATTCTAATTGGGGAATTTTTGCCGCTTCTATCCCTGGAAATGCCATTGGACTTGCTGAGGCGAAGCTTTGGGAAAATGCTGCATTTAACTCTTCACTCTTAACTGTTACTCCAAACCTGTGGGCTATTTGTCCGTATACCTCGCCGACGCTACCGCGAACATCAAATAGTGTACCGGCGGCATCGAGAAAAATAATTTTGGTCATTTGAGAAGAAAAAGGGAAGAGGAAAGAGGACTTATCGCACATCCGGTTGCATCGGAATGATTTAACCACAGAGGACACAGAGAACACGGAGGAAAAGAAGAGAAGAGAAGAGAAAAGAGATTTGAATGATTCCTTCTTTCTTCTTCCTTTTTCTTTTTTCCTTCTAATTAGTTGTTTGCGGATTCACCACACCAGAATGATTGGCAATGTTGTCCCCAGGTTCAAATCTGCCTCCTAAATATTTGGCTAGGAATTCTTCGGCGATCGCATAAAAGTGCAGGCGATTTTCGGGGCGCGCAAATCCGTGTCCTTCGTCTGTATAAAGCACGTATTCTACAGGTTTGCCGGCTTGCTTCATGGCATTGACAATTTGCTCGCTTTCTGCTACTTTCACTCGCGGGTCGTTAGCACCTTGGGCGATTAGCAAAGGTTTCTGGATGCGATCGACAAAAGATAAGGGGGAGATCGATTTCAGAAACTCTGGTTCTGTTTCCAAATTGCCGACGCGGTGATACAGACTTGCTTTTCTCGGTTCCCAGTAAGGGGGAATCGTTTGCAGCAGTGTAATCAAATTGCTTGGCCCGACAATATCGACGGCGCAGGCAAAAACATCGGGACTAAAAGTCAATCCCGCTAAGGCGGCATAACCACCGTAAGAACCGCCCATAATCGCAATTTTATCTGGTTGGGAAATTCCTGTTTCTACCAGCCAATTAACCCCATCTAGCAAGTCGTCGTGCATCTTAGCGGCCCATTCGCGATTGCCGGCATTGAGAAAGGCTTTGCCGTAGCCGGTGGAACCGCGAAAATTGATTTGCAAAACGGCGTAACCTCGGTTTGCCAGCCATTGGGCTTGTGGGTTGTAACCCCAGGTATCGCGTGCCCAGGGGCCACCGTGTACTAGCAAGACTGTCGGTACGGGTGTGGCGACACCAACCGGTTTTGTCAGGTAGCCGTGAATGGTTAAACCATCTCTTGCGGTGTAAGAAATGGGTTCCATTGATGATAGTGGTAGCCCTTCGAGTTTGGGTTGATTGCTGAACAGAAATGTGAAAGTTTTGGAAGTGCGATCGTACACATAGTAGTAAACTGGGCCGTCGTCTGTCCTGTAAGCGATTAGCCAAGTGGTATCGGCGAGGTTCCGGCTGGTAATGGAGAATTCGCCGGGGCGAAATTTGCCGAGTTCCTCAAAATCCTCTGCTATGCTTTGGTCTAAAATCTGCCACTCTTGCTTGTCTTTGTAGAACGAAACCGCCTGAATCTCTCGTTTGGTGGGGTGTACGACAATGTTGCCGACATCGTATTCTGGGTCAGAGGCGAGATCGGTTTCTTGTTTGGTTTCTAAGTCTAATGCGATTAAACGTTTGGCGTTAGCATCATGATTGCCGATGATGTAAAGAATTTTGCCGTTTTCTGAGAACATGACGGCACCGCCTTCGTCGTCGGGGCCCCAGCTTCGCAGGCTTTCCCAAGACTTGTCCGCAGTTTCCCGAAACACCAATTCTGAGCCGCCATCGGCAGTTGTGGCTGTGGCCGCCCGCACTTGGAATTGGGCGTCAGCAGCCCAACCGACGATGCTACCTGGGTTGTCGGTGTCGAGTTCAACGGCACCGTTTTGCAGGTTGATGCGGTAAACATCGTGTTTGCGCCGATCGCGGATGTTCATTCCCACTAATATTTCATTGGGGAAGTTGCGGTCAAGGGCAATCAGATGAGCTCGAACACCTTGAAATGGTGTCAAGTCGCGAACCAGATTTGACTGAATATTGACTGAGAATAAATGCCAGTTTTCATCACCATCAATATCTTGCTGATAAATGAGATCTTCGCCGCTGTACGTCCAGTAAAAGATGCGAATGCCTCGTTTTTTATCGGCTGTCAGTTGGCGGTCATCTGCTTGACCTACGGTACGGAGTCGCACTTGCAAGACGTTGTGTTCATCGGGTGCAATGTAGGCGAGATACTTGCCGTCGGGTGAAAGTTGGGGGCGGGTTTTTTCAGGATTTCCGAACAGAATCTCCCGCTGTATCAACGGTGGAATTTCAGTTTTTGGCTGTTGAAATGTGGAATTTTGCATTTTTTCTCCTGCCTAATATTCTCTGAATCTACACTCCGATAGAAAAAACCAGGTTTTTACCAAATATGCGCGTAGTAGTGAAGTATTTTTGTGAAAAACCCGGTTTCGGAACCGCCCTCATAAGTCCTACAATCAATAATAAACCGTCAACTGTCAACAGTTAACAGTCTACAATCAACTAACTTTTAAGCAAATCCTGAATCGGCTTGCTAATCCAATTGAAACCCACTTTTAGCTGATGATCAAATGTTGGCATTCGATAGAGATAGGCTAGGCGGCGAGCAATGTGGGCTAGTTGTCCGTCGAGTTTAATTCCTAAACCGGCGAGGGTGGCGTTGTCATTTCCTAATGTCATCATTTCTCCTAGCGGCTGGTACCGGAAAGGAAGTAATGGGCGATCGGTGAGGGATGCCCAAATGTTCCAGGCGGTGTAGTCAGCTTGCTGGAAGGCTGTTTGGGCTGTTCCGGGGACTTTTTGATTAGTTGCATCGTGGCATTCAGCTAAGTCTCCCAAGGCAAATATATCTGGATGGTCGATAATTTGCATTTGCGAATTGACTATTAATTGACCGCGGCGGTTTTGTTTGAGGGGTAGCGATCGCACTGCTTGACTAACTTGAGTTCCTACTGTCCACAGAACTATGTCTACGGGAAGAACATCTAATTGTCCTTTGTAAAGTAAAGATATTGTGTCCGATCCGATCGCCTCTACTGCTGTTTCTAAGTCGATCCACACTTGCCGTTTTTCTAAAGCTTTGCTGGCGGCTTCGCGGTTAAACTCCGGCGATGTCCGCAGAATCATGTCGCTTTGCTCAACTAACCGGACGCGACCTTTGTCTCCGAGTCGATCGGCTAATTTACAAGCTAATTCTACTCCTGAATAACCGGCGCCGACGATCGCAACCCGAATTTTGTCGTTGTTGCTGGCTTCTAAAAACCGCAGTCTTTCTTCTAAGCGGTAGGCGTCGTCGAGAGTGCGAAATGAGTAAGCGTATTCAACGGCACCTTTGACCAGATCTAGGGGGGTTTCGCCGCCTAAAGCTAAAACCAGGCGATCGCACGGAATTTCTGGCCCGTCGTGCAACTGCACTCGCTTTTGCTCCACATCAATGCCGGAGACAGTACCTTGACAAAAGCGCACGCCTGTGGTTTCCAATAGTTCGGCAAATGGTGGAGCAATTTCCCAGGTTTGGAGTTCGCCGGTCACGAGTTCGTAGAGCAGGGGAACGAACAAAAATCGATCGCGGCGGTCAACTAGGACAATTTCTGGTTTTTGGGTTCTGGAGAAGGGTAACTGACTCAAGCGCAGGGCTGTGTAGAGTCCGCCGAAGCCTCCGCCGAGAATACAAATCCGGGGTTGTTGTTGAGTCATGGTGTTTTGTTTGAGGGGCTCACGGTAGCAAGGAAACTTATCTTATTCTAACGAGAGTGAGGGAGTGGGTAAGGGAGACTGGGAGACTGGGAGACTGGGAGACTGGGAGACTGGGAAAATCTTCCCTCTTTCCTTTGAACATCAACATCCATCTGTTAAACCCGTTAAACTCACACCTAGAGCATCATTCTCAATAAGCTTTTTATGGGCGGACTCTTCGGCCCAACCCCTACTCCCCATAAGAAAATGCACTTGTTGTGGAACAGGCCCGAAAGGCCTGTTAAGCGAGAATGGTGATCGGGGCGTGAGTTAAATCCATTAAATCCGTTACACAATGCCTTTCCGAACTATTTTCTATATCTATAGCCTTGATTAGCTTTACCTATTACCCGCCCTCAAATTTTCTGAAGGTTCGCAGAACTAATTTTGTACTATATTAGTTTATATCGAATTATTTCGCACATTAAATTCACTTTTTATAGGGTCATCTACTCTACCACTTGCCCCCGCACTCACAAGTGAAAAAAAAACCATGCAAACTTCTTCCAATTCTTCTAAATTTAAGAACGGCGATCACAATAACGAAGACGGCTCATCTTTGTTAAAAAGCGAAGAACGATATAAAAATTTAGTAGCTAATATTCCCGGTGCTGTCTACCGCTGTACCTGCGAGTATACGGACGACGGGGAATTAACACGGACAATGGCGTTTTTGAGCGAGGCTGTTCAAGAAATATCAGGCTATCCCTCTTCTGATTTTATCAACGATCGCGTCCGTTCCTTGGCAAGCATTATCCATCCTCAAGACCGGAAAAAGGTGGATGCTACTGTGAAAAAAAGCGTAGCAACCAGAACTTCGTACATCCTTGAATACCGGATTGTCCGGGCGGACGGCGGAATTAGCTGGGTTTACGAAAAAGGCAAAGCTATTTGCTGCGAGGCGGAGGAGGATAGAGGAAAACAAGAAGGACAAGGGGAAATTGAGGGCTTTTTGTCGGCTGTGGTTTCGCCGGTATCCCAGATCGCAAATTCTCTGTATCGGGTTGTCTATCTCGACGGAGTGATTTTGGATATTAGTGAGCGAAAGCGCACTGAAGAAGACCTGCGAAACACTCAAGATTTTCTGAATGCGGTACTGCAAAATCTGCCAGTTAGCGTCTTTATTAAAGATGCTGTGGAACAAAGATTTATTTATTGGAATAAAGCTAGCGAAGAATTATTTGGCTATTCGAGGGATGAAGTGCTGGGAAACAATGCTGCTGAATTGTTGGAGCCAGAGCAGGCTAATTACTTGCAAGCACAAGATTTAGAATTATTCGCAAGACACAAAGGCGTCGATTTGCCAGAAGAAATCATCCAACTTCCGCGCCGAGGAAAGCGAATTTTGCACACTAAAAAAGTTCCTTTGTTTGACGATTCTGGCGCGCCTAAGTATATTCTGGGTATTGCTCAAGATATTACGGAAAGCAAAAAAACAGAAACAGAATTGTCGCGCTTGGCTATTGTGGCTCAAAAAACGCAAAATGGTGTGATTATTACTGATGCTCAAGGCTGCATTGAATGGGTGAATGAAGGATTTACTCGGATTAGCGGTTACGTGCTGGCAGAAATGCAGGGAAAAAAACCGGGTGATGTGCTGCAAGGCCCTCAAACAGACCCCCTAACTATTGCTCAACTGCGATCGGCTTTGGCAACGGGACAGTTGTTTAATCAGGAAATTTACAATTACAGCAAGGATGGAAAGGGTTATTGGGTGGCGCTTTCCATCGCTCCAATTTTTCAAGAAAATGGGGAACTCGAAGGTTTTATTGCGGTGCAAACTGATATTACCGATCGCAAGCAAGCAGAGGCAACAGTCAGGGAAAGTGAGAGTTATTACCGCTGCATTGTCGAGACGGCTTCGGAGGGTGTTTGGATGTTTGACAGCGAAAGTATCACGACTTTTGCTAACTCTCGGATGGCCGAAATGCTGGGGTATACTGTGGAGGAAATGCTGGGGCGATCGCTATTTGAGTTTATTGACGGAGAATCCAGGGAAATAGCAGAAACTTATGTCAAGCGCAGGCGAGAAGGCATTCGCGAACGCCACGATTTTAAGTTTACTCGAAAAGACGGATCTCACTTGTGGGCGATCGTGTCGGCGACACCGATGTTCGACGCTGAGGGCAAATTTTCAGGCGTGTTGCGGATGATTACCGATATTAGCGATCGCAAACAAGCAGAAGCCGAATTGCGCCAAACTCTCAAAGAGTTGGAATTTGAAAAATTTGCTTTGGATCAATCGGCAATTGTCTCGAATACCGACGAATTCGGAGCCATTACCTATGTCAACGATCAATTTTGCGAACAATTTAAATATTCCCGAGAAGAACTGATCGGCAAAACCCACAGACTTGTCAATTCTGGCTATCATTCAGCCGACTTTTTCAAGCAGCTTTGGTCAACCATCCGCCAGGGAAAAGTTTGGCGAGGAGAAATGAAAAATCAAGCTAAAGACGGTACATTATTTTGGTTGGATACTACGATTGTACCTTTCTTAAATACGAACGGCGAACCCCATCAATATGTAGCAATTCGTAAAGATATTACCGATCGCAAACACGCAGAAGAAGCAGTGCAGCTTTCCGAAAGTCAATTGAGGACTAAAAATCAAGAATTGGCAAAAGCCCTGCGGGACGTGCATAAAACTCAAAGCATGATGGTTCAGAATGAAAAAATGGTAAGTTTGGGGCAATTAGTCGCTGGCGTTGCTCACGAAATCAACAATCCAGTTAGCTTTATTTATGGCAACGTCATGCACGCTGACGATTACTTTAAAGACTTGCTAAAAATGCTGCAACTTTACCAGCAGGAATACCCACACCCAACACCGGCAATTAAACAAGAAATAAATGATATCGATTTGAATTTCCTGCTCAGAGATTTGCCGAAGCTATTAAATTCGATGAAAATGGGAGCCGAGCGAATTCGCCAAATTGTGCTGTCACTGAAGAATTTTTCGCGATTAGATGAATCCGAACAAAAACAGGTGGATATTCACGAAGGGATTGAAAGCACTTTGTTGATTTTGCAGCACAGGTTGAAAGAAACGGCAGGGCGTCCTAAAATTGTGCTGCTCAAAGAGTTCGGCAATTTGCCCCGCGTACAGTGTTATGCAGGACAGTTGAATCAGGTTTTCATGAATATTATTGGCAATGCAATTGATGCTTTGGAAGAGGCCATGGAGACTGGACAGTGGGCAGAGGGACAACTGGCGCCTATTCCTTATTGTCCTTCGCCGACGCTGCGGATTTGTACGGATGTAAAATATGAACAGGATGCTTTGATGCAAGCAGATTCTGCTGTTTCTGATGATTCAATGCGGCATCCTTCTCATATTGTGATTCGGATTGCTGACAACGGGCCGGGGATTCCGATAGATGTTCACAAAAGGCTGTTCGATCCGTTTTTTACTACGAAAGAACCTGGTAAAGGTACTGGTTTAGGGCTGTCTATCAGCTATCAAATTGTGGTGGAAAAACACGGCGGGCTGCTTAAGTGCGATTCTGCACCGGGTCAAGGGACGGAATTTGCGATCGAGATTCCTGTAGTCAGTAGTCAGTAGTCAGTAGTCAGTAGTCAGTAGTCAGTAGTCAGTAGTCAGTAGTCAGTAGTCAGTAGTCAGTTGGCAGTAGTCATTAGTCAACAGTCAACAGTCAACAGTCAACAGTCAACAGTCAACAGTCAACAGTCAACTAATGAAATATAACGTAATTTATGACGGCAATTGCAATCTCTGCGTTACCTTGGTACAGTTACTAGAAACCTTAGACCAAGGCCAGAATTTTGAGTATATTCCCATGCAAGATTTAGAGCAATTAAATCGCTTTGGGATTACGTCTGGAGACTGCGAAATGGGGATGATTTTGATAGATGGCAACACCCCAGAACGTCGCTGGCAAGGCAGCAATGCGGCGGAGGAAATCGGACGGATATTGCCTGCTGGCGAGGTGTTTGTGGCTGCTTATCGGGCAATGCCGGGGATGAAGTGGATGGGCGATCGCGTGTACGAACAAGTCCGCGATAACCGCTATACTTTGTTTGGCAAGCGATCGACTACTTACAAATCTGTTTATCCGGTTGGCTGTAGGTCGATCGACAATTGCGATAATAGCAAGGACTAAAGTCCTTAGTACAAACAGGTTCGCAGTGAAAACTGAACTCCTCAAAAAGATTAATTAAACAAATCGAATATCTGCTGGCAAAAGTCTTTGAGTTTTTGGGCCGACTCCACCGCAGGTTCGGTTGGGCCGAGAAAATTCCAATTCTCCACAGTAGAAAAGTGCCACTGTTGACCGCTATGATCGTAACCGGCTGCCTCAACTCCGATCGCCCGCCGATATCCTTCCACCGGATCTTGGTAAAATCGGATTTGAATCAAAATGCTGCGGCTTTGCAGCAAGCGGCTTCTACCGGGAAAATGGAAGCCAATGTCGATCGAATCTGGATCTACAAGTTCTCTGGTATCCTGGTCATTCATCCAAGGTTTCAAATCGACTTTTGCATCCGGGAATCCGGACTTGAATAAATTAACAACCGCAGCAATTTTGCTGGCAACTTCTATATTTTTGGCTTGTTCGGCAGCGTTCACTCGAAAAACTCCTATCAAATATAGTTATTACATTTAGCTAATAATGTAACTGCATACTGCCGAATGTAGACTGTGAACAGCGGACTTTTTCAGAAATAATTAGGCATTGACAAATTTTCATATATGTGTTGTGCTGTTTTTATCCGAGTCTCGCTCCCCCTAAATCCCCCTTAAAAAGGGGACTTTGAGCAGGCTCTTGTCCCACCCTTATTAAAGGAGGTTAGGGGGGATCTGCGGGTTTTAAAACACGCCATAGTTCCATAATTCTAATTCAGGGGAAGGGCGATCGCAAATTCCGAACCTTCTCCCAGCACCGATTCGCAAGTTAGTTTACCGCCGTGGGTTTCTTCCACAATTTGCCTGCTGATAGACAACCCCAAACCCGTACCTTTTCCTACTCCTTTGGTAGTAAATAAATGGTCAAATATTTTCGACTTGAGCTCCGATGACATCCCTTGACCGTTATCTTTGATTTTAATCACCACGCTGTTGCTATCCTCCGAGACTTGAGTGATAATGGCGATCGTATTCGGTAAACCTTCAATTTCAGCGTAAGTGCGACCTTCATTGAATTCGTCAAAACACTCGATCGCATTTGCCAGCAAATTCATAAATACCTGATTCAGTTGCCCAAAATAACATTTAACTGGCGGGATATCTCCGTATTCTTTGATAATTTTAATCGCGGGGCGAGTATCTTTAGCTTTCAGACGATACTGTAAAATCATCAAAGTGCTATCGATGCCCTCATGAATATTTGCTGACACTTTATTCGCACTGTCAGCGCGGGAAAAAGTTCGCAAAGACTTGCTAATATTGCGGATTCGCTCTGTACCTGATTTCATAGATAAAAGCATTTTCGGCAAATCTTCAATCAAATATTCTAAATCAATCTCCGATGCTTTATCCTGTAATTCATCTCCAGGATTAGGAAATTTTTCTTGGTAAAGTTGTAAGCAATCAATCAAATCTAAGCTCGCCTCAGCAGCAGCATCAAGATTGCCCGCAATAAAACCAAGCGGATTGTTAATTTCGTGAGCCACCCCTGCAATCAAGTTGCCGAGAGCCGACATTTTTTCGCTTTGAATCAGTTGCAGTTGCGCCTGTTGCAATTCATTGAAAGATTTTTCTAACTGTTGAGATTTTTCTTTCTCCCGCGCGTACAAACCAGCATTTGCTACAGCAATAGCAACTTGAGAAATTAACACTTTGAATACTTCTACTCTCTCTGCTGTAAAAGCTCCTACTGTCAAAGCATTTTCTAAATAAATTATTCCGCGCCCCTGAGATTGATAAATAATCGGCAAACAGAGAATTGATTTGGGTTGATATTTCTGAATGTAGGTATCTACATTAAAAGGTTCGGCGACAGTCGCATTGTCTAAAACTAGATGCTTTTGGCTGCGCTGTACGTAATTAATCACAGACAGGGGTACATCTTCACTATTTTCTAGGGGAATAGAGGGTAAAAGTGTGACGGTATCCTCCGCATGAGTGCCAGTAGCTTCTATGCAGAGGATATCGTTTTTCAGCAGCAGTAGCACTACTTTTTGAGCCGCCGCATTTTCTAAAATAATTTTGATTAATTTGGTCAACAATTTTTCTAGAACAATTTCACCGTTAATGGCTTCCGCCGACTTAATAAAAGTAGCTAAGTCTAATAAATCGCCTAAACTACTACTGGTAGTATTTCCCGTGGCAGTGCGGGTGACATCGAGAGTTGGGGTTGGAAGTGTGCGCGTCTGTGCTGCTAAGAAAGGATGTGTTGATTCTAAATGTTTAACTTTAGCTATGGCTCCCCAATGGATATATCCATAATAGGCTTTAGTCAGGTATGCTTGCGAAACTATCTCTTTACCCAAAGCTTGATAAAAATCTCCTGCTAATTCATACGCTAATGCTTCCTCTTGAATGTAACCGTTTTTGGCTGCTCCCTCAATTGCGCGATCGTACAATTCCATTGCTTGGGTATTTTGCCCCAACACTCGCGCTGTTTCCGCTGCTACTAAGTCGTATTTGTGTTGATAATTCATCGGAGCATTAACTGCCCATTTTTTCATCTTCTTTTGGTTTTGCAGCACTTTTTCCAAATATTGCTTTTGTTCTCTTTTGCCAGTTGCTGGATACAAAGCTATGATACTGAGAGAGGAGTAAAAATTATTCAGAGCAACCACATCAAATCCGGCTACAGACTCCTCATGTTTCTCAAATAATCTTGAATTTTCTAATGCTTGCGCGTAGTTTCTGAAGAGAAAATTAAGCTGAGTTTTGGCATTATAAACCAACCCAACTAAAAAAAAGTTTTTACATTCTATTAAAATGGGGAGCGTTTTAACTTCATTAAATCTCTCACCGACTAAATGACATGGTTCGACAGTTTGACCGCGCAAATTGAGGCCTGTCTGCCTAGCTATACTTATATACTGTACAGCCATTTCAAGTTGAGATTGCTGCATTAGTTTCATATATTTACCAGTCTCCTGATCCACCAAATCAAGAGGCTCTCCTATCGACAGTTTGTTTAAGCAATATGCACCTATAGCATAACCAGCAAATTCCAACTCTCCAGTTTCCATCCCAGTTTTAAAACCTTCTTTGAGATCGCCTAATCCTGACTTGAGAGCAGCTTTCCAGTGGTGAATAAAAGAACCAAATGTTGCATAAACTCTACTTTTGATTGAACGGGAAGGAAATTTGTCTAACAGCCTAATTGCCAGTTGACCGAATTGGTATGCCAAACTAATGTTCCCTAGCTTGCACATAACTACGCCATAATAAACGTAGGCAATACTTGCATAAGGCGAATTACCGTATTTAATACACAGCTTGACCATCCTAAATGCCAGCAGCGGTATCAGTGGAGGTTTTGCCTGAATAGCACTGCTGAGAATCCCTGATAAAATCCGCATGGCTGCTTTTTTTTCGGGATCAATCATTTCTGGCAAGTTAGCTAAATCCTCAATTCGTTTCAATCCCAAGCTCAGTTTTGTATTACTCAGTCCCGCCATAATATGTAGCGCGTGGGGATTTTGAGGAAAAGAAATGCCTAACAGTTTCAGCACTTCTAGTCCTGTATTGAGTGCTTCTATCACTCTATTTTGAGCGTTATAAGACTGGATTTGAAGTTCGTAAACATTCACTTTTTCCAGTAAGTTTTTAGAGTTTTGAAGTACAATGTCAACCATCTTTTTTGAAGCTTCATAATTAATATTTAAATATTCAGCTTCGGCTGTTGACTCGTAAATTGCTAACGTTAATTCATAGTGACTTTGCCAAGAATCCGCAGGCAATAATTCCATGGCAACCCGCAAATACCTAACAGCAGCTTCATAGGCAGCAGCCGCTTTGGCCTTGTGTCCAGCAGTTAAATTTAATTGTGCCAACTGAGTTTTTTCTGACTGTTGGCTAATCGTTTCAATTCCGACATTCAATTGATTGACGATATCAAAGATGTTTTCCTCTAGCTTGTCGGAGGGAGTATTCTGTAACAGTAATTGACCGATTTTTAAATGGGTGGATTGCTTTTGGTCTTGGGGAATTAGCGAATAAGCCGCTTGCTGAACGCGATCGTGCAAAAATCTATAACTAACCCGCGAAGTGTCTAACTTAAGATTGATTGATTCGGCTCGATCGAAAACTAAAGGAATGCGATAAGCATCGCTCAATGGCAGAATTAACCCGGCTTGCAAAGCTGAATAAAGTTCAGTTGCTGTCGTATTAGCTGACTTTTTGCTAACAAGTGACAGCACATCTAGAGCAAATTTATCTCCCACGCAAGCTGCTAGCTTCAAAACTTCTTGCGTGGCTGCGGGCAGCTTTTCAATGCGAGAAGCTACCAGTTCTACCACACTTTTATCTGTGATTCCAATGGCTTGGATTTCATCGATACTCCAATACCAACCACTTTGATTTTCTTCATTTGTAAGGTGATTAAATTTAAATTTCAAAAGAGAGTCTTGATAAAGTGCTTGGAGTAATTGAGTCAAGAAAAAAGGATTTCCGCACGTTTTATTCCAGATTAAATCCGCGAGATTGGTTACTTTTTTTGTGCAAGTGTTCAGTGTTTCAGTGACTAATTCTGTCACCTTTGCTAAATCCAGAGGTTGCAACACGATATTGTTGACTCTTGTACCAGTTTTTTCAATTTCTTCTACAGTCTGAATCAAGGGGTGGGTCGGACTAACTTCATTGTCTCGATAGGCACCGATTAGCAACAAATATTCCTGGTCAGGGTCAGTTATCAGTATTTGCATCAACTTTAATGTTGCTGAATCTGCCCACTGCAAATCGTCTAAAAAGATAACTAGGGGGTGTTCTTTTTGGGCGAAAACGCGAATAAATTCTTTGAATACTCGATTGAATCGATTTTGGGATTCTACAGGGGCTAGTTCTGGGACTTCTGGCTGTTTGCCGATGATTAATTCAACTTTTGGAATTACGTCGGCAATTACTTGACCGTCTGTTCCCACTGCTGTTAAAATTTTAGTGCGCCATATTTCTAATGAAAGTGCACTTTCTGTTAGCAATTGCCGCAGCAATGAGTTAAATGCTTGGATTAATGAGGCATAAGGAATGTTGCGTTTTAACTGGTCAAATTTGCCGCTGATGAAGTAACCTTTTGACCTGGTAATAGGTTTACTGATTTCGTTGACTACGGCTGATTTACCGATGCCTGAGTAGCCTGATACTAGCATTAATTCGCTGCTTCCTGATGGGGGCAATTTTTGTTCAAAGCTAGCTATTTTTTCTTCTGACAAATTGTTAGCCAAGCCCCCTCTTACACGTTCAAACGCTGCTAGCAATTCATTAACCTGATTTTCCCTACCGTACAATTTTTGGGGTATCAACAACTGGCTGAGAATATCTAAGCGTCCGGGGATGAAGTCGGCAATTTGTCCGTTGATTTCTAACTGATGCAAAGAAATTTCTAAGTCGGCTAACAATCCGGACGCACTTTGATATCTATCTTCGGCATTCTTGGCTATCAATTTCATCACTATCTCTGAGATAGCGACAGGTATTTCTGAATTGATTTGATGGGGATATATTGGTTGAACGGCGATGTGGCTATAAACTATTTCTAAGGGGTCGTTGCTGCAGAAAGGCAATTTTCCTGTCAGCATTTCATATAATGTGATCCCAAGGGAATAAAAGTCTGTGCGGTAGTCGAGGGTGCGGTTCATTCTCCCGGTTTGTTCGGGGGACATATAGGCTAATGTGCCTTCGACTGAGTTGGGATTGTTAAATTGCGGGTTTTCTTTATTGAGTTTTGTAGCAATGCCGAAGTCGGTGAGTTTTACTTGTTTTGTTTGCGAGTTAATTATGATGTTGCTGGGTTTAATGTCTTTGTGAATAATGTGCTGAAAATGCAGGTATTGTAAGGCTTTTACTATTTGGATGGCGATGTTTAAATTTGCTTGCAGGCTCAAGGTTTCTCTTTCCAGCAGTTGGGCCAGGGATTCGCCGCCAAAGTCTTCTAAAACGATTCCTAATCGGTGGTCAAATGTCTCGAGACTGATGGCTTTGACGATTTGTTCGCTGTCTAAATTTTGGCGGATTTGATATTCGTGTTTGAGCCTGGTAATGGCTTCGAGGGTGGGATATTCGGCTTTGAGGACTTTGAGAATTGCTGGGGGCGCGTCTGTCGGTGTTTGTCCGCGATAGATTATTGTTTCGACGCCTTCGTGCAGAGTAGAATTTATTTGGTATTTGGATAAGGTTAACATCACTTAAGTTATAAATTACAGGAGCTAATTATCATTAGCTTAACACTACTTAATCTTAATCTTGTGTGATTCCGATCGTGTATTGGGCGATTCCCAATCACACGGAATATACACTAAGTGAAAATGTGGGCTTGGTCGTTGGTGTCAACAAGCATCTTAAATGTAATCTCGGTCTTGTGTGTGAGTCCCGAATGCTTTCGCTGCAGCGTTGTTCATGGGGATAGGAGCGATCGCACTCTGTGTCAAACAGGAGGAGATGGGAGCGATCGCACTGGGCCTTAAACAGGCAATTGAACGGGTTCTCAATCGCTGACTACTGTAACTTCACAGATAGTAGCAATAGATTCCGGTTCAGGTAAAATACGCACGCGGGCGAATTTTAAACCGCTGACTCCTTGGAGTGATTCTACCATACCAGTCTGAACTTTTGGCTCTACCCAACCTTCGCGAGACAAGTAGCGCAAGTATTGTTGGTACTCTTCCCATTCGTCTTCGGTTGAATAAACTACCGTTAACATTCCTGGCTGGGTAATTCGCTCTTGTGCGTCTTTGTCAACGGCTTTTTCTATCCGCTTTTTGACGAGTTCATAGCGGATGTCGCGAGTGCCTTTGACATCAAACATTTTTTCGGTGTTTTCGTTGTGAAAAATGTCGATAGTCGTATTCTGTACTAATACTAAATGTGCGAGTTCCATGTTGATTTGAGACTCGGCTTGCAGGCGAAAAACTGTGCGGCCACAGTCGCAAATTGCTCGCAGTTGTTCGTACCGCAAACTGTGTAGGTGAAACTGGCTGAATGTGGGGTCGATCGATTTTCCTGCATAAATCATGTGATCGATGCCGTCGGTGCATTCGATGTCGCAGTAGTGGGGCAAAATTTGCTGCATTTTTTCTTGCCAGCGGGCCCAGGTTTCTTGGAGTTTGGTGCTGATTAGGTTCAACATTTGGTCGTAGCGGTTGCGATCGCTATAAACGCAGTTGTGTTCGTTTTCACAGGCTGCTTGGTAAGCTTCAACGGCTGCCTGAACCTTGGGTCCGCACTGCACAAAATAGTCAAAATATACTTCTAAATGCTCGTTTAAATACTCGGCTGCTCGCACCTCCATATCGACTGTTACTTTTTGTTTTAAATGCTCGATGTAGTCGAGCAAGTCGAGCCGCAATTGCGCGCCGAGGTGGGTAGTTTGTGTTTGGCAAACGGCATCAGCTATGGCTAAACCTAAGCGGAATTGCTCGAGCAAATCAGTTTGAATGGCTCGGTTTCTTTCGTCGCTAGAACCGCGAATGTCCGAAATTCCGTACAGCGGATGAACATCAGCAAATACGATTGTTTCTGGGGGCAGTCCCCAACTTCGCCTTTCTGCTTCTTGGGCGAACCGCCACTCGACTGCGGGGTGGATGTTGTGAATGTGGGTAAACCGCTCCTGGATGGCTTGCCGCAGGGCTGCAATGAAGGCGGGAATGAGTTCTTGGGCGTGTTGAGCGTCAATGCCGTTGAAGTGGTTTGGCCGATCGCACAACAGCCCCACAACACCCAAAATCCGCACCCCGCACCCCTCACGGGTGACGGATTTGACTACCAGGGGCACCAGCAGCATCGATCGAGTTCCCATTCTCCGCAAAGTTCGATCGCACTCGGTTTCGCACTCCCTACGCAAGTCTGGCACATTCCAAACTTGATTTGCTGCTGTGGCCTTCAAAAAGTGAGAAGCTTCTAGGGAGTGCATTGAATAAAGAATCGGCTGCAAATGTTGGCCGTCTTTCGCAACTAATAGCTGTACTTGTTCGCCGTCGGGGCGCAGCAGCAAAGTGCCGTCAGCATTGAAGAGCGATCGCAAACACCGATCGATTTTCTCAAATTTGTCTGGCCGCAACATCGAATCTTGATCGATCAATAACTGAGTCAGCCGCCGAATTTGCTCCTGCACGGTGACATCAAAACCTTCTAGCAGCAGCAAGCCTTCTACGCGATAATTATCCAACTGCAATCGATCGGCTAAATTCTCTAGTTGATTTGGCTGCATCAGCCAAGCTTCTCGTTCCGCAACAGGCATTAATCTTAAAGAAACATCCGCAAATTCATCTATTTTTGAGTTAATTCGAGTAATTTTTAACTGTTCCGAACCCAGCCAAAACTCTATAAATCTTGGTTCTCGATGTTTGGGGTTTTTTACACTCGCCGTGACAGGTTCGTCTAGCACTCGTAAACCGTCGATGTCAATTTGATAATATTGCTTAAATACCCAGTGCAAAATGTGGCGACGGTACAATTGTTCTGCTGTTTTGCCCCCCCAATCCTCGAACAGTTCCAGCAGAGTGAGGTGGGTTTCTGCAAACCAACCGTTGGTAGATTGAGTTGCCAAAGACGTTTCCTCCCAACCCGCCAAGCGACACAATGCCGCGTTAGCATAACGCAGGGCAAAAGTTCCCGGTTCCACTACTGCGATTAAAACGCGGCGGTCGCCAAAAAATTGAAACAATCGCTGTAAATCTTGTTTCCACGTTTTCAAGGGTTCAATTTCTGAAGATTGACTGGGTACTTTGCCCGCCAAAGCTTCCAGTAGCTGTTCTATACTTGGTTCGCTGGGCAGATTGTTACTGTCTGGCTTTGTTGGGACGATATCTGTCACTGGCAGTGATTTTACGGAGTTGTTGTTTTGATGGGAAGAGGATTTAGGAGTAGACATGAGTAAAACACCTGAAAGCAGTGGATTTTGCCAAAGAATATCAGCGATCGGCGATTATGACTTTGTAAAGAGCTTATATCCTGTTTGTAAAGTTTGTGTATGGGTATCGGAAACTGGGTTTTTTCTCGGAGGATGGGCCCAGGGACTTTTACTTTTATTCACAAACAACCTCTCAGTCTCGACGTTATAGGTGATATTAACGTGTTTACTGCCTGGGGGGTAACACCCATTATAAGCGGTAGACTGTAGCGGATAGTGTCAGCAACTAATGCTATTTGACTCAAAGGCGAGATCTATAGCAGGTTTGGGTTGAATGAAGCACAGCCCTGGTAATTGGTAATTGGGAATTGGGAATTGGTAACTTATACGATCGCCTAGCCGAAGTATTGGTAATTGGTAATTGGCTATAGCAATCCTTGCAGGAGTCGTAAACTTTTTACCCCACCCCAACCCTCCCCTTATCAAGGGGAGGGAGTAAGAAATTCACAAATGATTGAGGATTGCTATATAGACCAACAGGTTGCTTGTCATTAATTGAGAAAATAAAAGTTGCATCCAAAATCCCAAGATCCTTGCGATTTGGCAAGGAAATAATTAAAATGTATAATACAGCTAACAGGATTTTTGAAAGGACATAGTTATGGCTTTAACGGTTAACAATCTCATTGCCGATGTGACGGGATTTCCTGTATTTGCTGGGGGTGGCCCACGTCTTTTGGGATTCGCTACACCCGATGAGATTAACGTAGGGAATGGAAATTTGTCGTCTTTTCCCTGGGGAGTTTGGGGACTCGACGGCAACGATACTATAGGAGGTTCGTCGGATTCTAACGAACGGCTGTTAGGAAATAACGGCAATGATATTATCGGTGGTGGTGGCGGAAATGACATAATTTACGGCGGGAAAGAGGACGATCGCCTGGATGGAAATGATGGCAACGACGTAGTTAGGGGCGACGCCGGAAATGACCTTATCTTCGGAGGGTTCGGGAACGATATCCTGCGGGGAGGGCAAGGAGACGACGATTTATTCGGCAATGAGGGCAACGATTTCTTAGCGGGCGATCGGGGAGTTGACGTGCTCACGGGAGGCCTCGGTGCTGACATATTCGTGCTCAGAAGCAACGAGGAAGCATTTGGTATAAATGGAGCAGATGTCATTACCGATTTTAACTTTGACGAGGGCGATCGCATCGGTTTGACGGACGGTTTAACAGAACTAGACCTTTTCTTTGAAGACGACAATTTGATTGCTTACGATAACGACGGAATTATCAATGACATGGTGATTGAAAACATAATTAATGGACAAATTGTGGGGGTAGTTTTAAATACCAACAGCTTTGAACTTACGGGTGCATTTGAACAAGCGAGTCCGTTTGCATTGGCAGTTAATGGTTCTCAATTCCAGTTTTTAGCTTAGTTCCGGGTAGGGGACACGGCAGTGCAGTGTCCCCTACAGATAGGGGGCAATCTATCTATACGCAACCGTACTTTGCAAAATTGATATTAAAACAGTTCTTCCTTTAAATGTTTTTTAGGCTAATCTAAAAGTAGAAATTAAAAATCGGGGAATGTAAGTAGTAGTTCCGAATTAATTACACAATATTTCTACTGAAACCCTTGCCTAGCAAGGAGTCTTTATGTAATTAATTTTGTGTGGTTACTTATATATAGCGTTTCTCAGTCAAATGAGGTACATTTTTAGAGCTAAAATCCTTAATGGATAAGGATTGGTTGTACCTGATCAGCTAAGGAAACGCTATATTGTATCCGCTCAATAATTTGGGGCGGACTACCCACTAAGGAACGATTTTGCGTCATTTGACGTGCATCGTTGAGCGATTTACCCCGGATTATTGAGCGGATACATAAAAACCAACATCAAATAACTTCAAAACATCCAAATATAAAAACAATCGCCCTTCTACATAAAAGAGCGATCGGCTGTTTTTTGGGAAAGGGCGATCGCTTCAAATCTATAATCAAGCAAACAGCAAGTTTTCTACTAGAGTTTTAGGTTCTGGCAGAGATTTACCATCTACCTGATATTCTTCAACTAAAAGCTCTAATACCTCTACTGCATTCTGCAAAGCTTCTTCGTAGGTATTTCCATGAGTGTGGAACTGCTGAGATGGAAAATCAGGTAAATGAACTAGGTAGCAGTTATCTTCATCCGACCATTGAATAACAATTATATAAGGTAATTTCATGATTCAGGTTCATCTTCTTCAATTGCTTTTAATATTCCAATTTTTCGATTAACTTCTCTCTCTAAATACAGTTTCGCATCATCGCCATCATTTCCAGCAATGGTAATTGGTTCATGATAGTAGTAAAGGATGAACCCATCTTGTATGGCTGCCTTTTGCCGAACGATAAGTAAACCCAGCTTTTAGTAGTAGGCTTTTGGGTTCTCGAATCTTTTTGGGCATAAGCAGACATTAAAATTGTCGCAAGGTGACGGAAATACTTTAATCATATTCCCGAAAGTACGGTTTGTCAAAACGTACCCTACTACATGAATTTGAAATAGTTTCAGCATCAATCCGCGTTCCTCAGCGGTTAGAAAATAAAAACATTCAACTTTCAGCAAAACCCCAATCCAAAAACTCCCATTTAGCCTAAAATTAAAAATACTGACTAGCCTAAATTGCCCTATGTTTGAAGCCCTTGCCGATCGACTCGAATCCACCTGGAAAAAACTGCGCGGACAAAATAAAATCTCCGAGTCCAACATCCAAGACGCGCTCAAAGAAGTCCGCCGCGCCCTCCTGGAAGCCGATGTCAACCTCCAAGTCGTCAAAAACTTCATCTCAGAGGTAGCGGCAAAAGCACAAGGCGCAGAAGTCGTTTCAGGCGTCCGTCCCGACCAACAATTCATCAAAATCGTTCACGACGAACTCGTGCGTGTCATGGGGGAAACCAACGTACCCCTCGCCACCGCCGAATCCGGGCCCACAGTGATCCTGATGGCAGGTTTGCAAGGAACCGGGAAAACCACCGCCACCGCCAAACTAGCGCTGCACCTCCGCAAACAAAATCGTACCGCACTGCTAGTCGCAACCGACATTTATCGACCAGCCGCGATCGACCAATTGCTGACCCTCGGCAAACAAATCGACGTACCCGTATTTGAATTAGGCAAAGACATTGACCCCGTAGAAATTGCCCGCCAAGGCATCGAACACGGCAAACAAATCGGCATCGATACCATCATCGTCGATACCGCAGGTCGCCTGCAAATCGACCAAGACATGATGGCCGAATTGGGCCGCATCAAACAAACAGTACAACCCCACGAAACGCTGTTAGTTGTTGATGCCATGACCGGCCAAGAAGCAGCCAATTTAACCCGCACCTTTCACGAACAAATCGGCATTACCGGCGCAATCTTAACCAAATTAGACGGCGACAGCCGCGGCGGTGCAGCCTTATCCGTGCGGCAAATATCCGGCGCGCCGATTAAATTTGTCGGAGTCGGCGAAAAAGTGGAAGCATTGCAACCATTTTATCCCGATCGCATGGCATCTAGAATACTCGGCATGGGCGATGTCTTGACGCTAGTAGAAAGAGCGCAAGAAGAATTTGACATCGCCGATGCCGAGAAAATGCAAGAGAAAATGCTTACGGCAAAGTTTGACTTTACCGACTTTCTCAAGCAAACCAGACTGTTAAAAAACATGGGTTCCCTCGGCGGCATCATGAAAATGATTCCGGGGATGAACAAACTTTCAGACGAACAAATGCGGCAGGGAGAAGTGCAGCTAAAACGCACCGAAGCCATGATTAATTCCATGACAGTTGAAGAACGCCGCAATCCCGAACTTTTAGCAAGTTCTCCATCCCGCCGCCGCCGCATCGGCAAAGGCGCAGGCTATGCTGAAAACGACGTAACTAAGCTGGTCAGCGATTTTCAGAAAATGCGTACAATGATGCAGCAAATGAGTCAAGGCAACTTTACAGGAATGGGAGGATTGCCGGGAATGCCGGGAATGCCGGGAATGGGTGGCCCCGGAATGCAGCCCGGTTCCCGTGGCTATATGGGAGCCCAGCAGAAGAAGAAAAAGAAAAAAGATAAGCCAAAAAAAGGTTTCGGACAGTTGTAAAAAGCATCAAACTTATTACACGATTGTCAAAAATTTGTAGGGGCGGGTTCACCAAAAATAATTGCCTAAAACCGATAATCTCGTAAACCCGCCCCACCCCCCCGCGATAGTTCTTATTTAGCTCTTTTCTTGTTACCGATTTCAATCTAAAAAAGCCTGTAATTAAATATGGTACAAACAATTACTCAATCAGAAATCATATCTATAGAATTGCCAAACGCGATCGGACTTCTTGTCAGTAGCCAGCAATTCGAGGCCCTAGCATTGGCCAATCCCGGTTTGAGATTAGAGAGAAATGTATAAGGAGAGTAGGCTTTTGCGGCTTTCCTAGAAGAGATTCATAAAATTTATTGGGGCTAAACTAGATGACTGGCTAGCTTACTACCCCTACTTTTATGCCTAATAGTTCGGTTGCCTTTTCGCTGTCTACAGGCTTAGAAAATAAATATCCTTGCCCCAACTCACACCCCAACTCTCGCAGTTTCTGTAGCTGTGTTGGCGTTTCTATGCCTTCTGCCACAATATCCATACCTCGGCTGCGAGCCAGCGTCACAATTGTCTGGATAATTTCTACGCCACTGTTGTCTGAGCCAATGCGGCTCACAAAAGACCGGTCAATCTTTAAGGTATCAATGGGAAACTCATGTAAGCGACTTAAAGAAGAGTACCCCGTGCCAAAGTCATCGATACACAACAGAATGCCTAGAGCCTTTAGCTGCTTCAACATCTTTTCTTCTCTGGATACTGTTTCCAAAATGCAACTTTCAGTAATCTCTAGTTTGAGACGGTAGCTGGGAAAGCCAGTCTGCTGCAAAATCTCCTCAATTCGATTGAGTAGGTTTGCTTGCTTGAGCTGCACGGGGGAAAGATTGACATTAATCGCCAAGGGAGGTGTTTGGGGAAACTGTTGCTGCCAAATACTAATCTGGTGACAAGCTTCCTGCAAAACAAACCACCCCAATTCATTGATCAAACCAGTTTCTTCAGCCACAGGAATAAACTCAGCAGGCGGGTAGATGATGCCAGATGGGTGATGCCATCGCACCAAAGCTTCAAAGCCACTCAGTTGCCCCGTAGAAAGGGAGACAATTGGCTGGTAGTGAACGCAAAATTCTTGTAGCGCCATTGCCCTTCTCAAGTCGTTCTCCAACTGCAAGCGCGTCATCGCCACAGTTTGCATAGCTGGATCGAAAATTTCGTAACGCCCTCTACCTTGAGCTTTAGCATAATACATAGCAATATCCGCATCTCTGAGTACGTCTTCTGGGCGCTCGTAACCCATTGTGCTAACGATAATTCCAATGCTGATCTCGGTAAATACTTCATATTCATTCAAATTAAACGGCTGCCTTAATTGATTTTGGATGCGTTCAGCCACCCTATTTGGTTCATCTATATCTTTAATATCTTCCAGCAATATCACAAATTCATCTCCTCCAAACCGCGCAACTGCATCTGTATGCCGTAAACAAAGTTGCAATTGACGAGCAACGCTTTTTAGTAATTGATCCCCAACTAAATGTCCGAGGCTATCATTCACTACTTTAAAGCGATCTAGGTCAATAAATAGCACTGCATATAGATAATCTTCATGTCTGTACGACAAGTCGATCGCCTGTTGCAGCCGATTCATAAACCAAGCGCGGTTAGGCAACTCCGTTAGCGCGTCGTGAAAAGCATAATGTCCTAATTTTTGTTCTCTTTCCAACAACTGAACTTGAGCCTGTTGAAGCTCGTTGCAGGCTTGTCTAAGTTCAGCCGTTTGAGAAGCCACCCGTTCCTCTAACTCAGAAGTGAGTTTCTGCAAAGCCATTTCCGCCTCTTTTCGCGCTTCAATTTCCTGTTTAAGAAGCACATTGTGCTCTTCCAGCGTCTTGGTCAAATTTCGCAGTCTCAGGTGTAGTTGCACGCGGGCTAGGACTTCCTCTTGCTGAAAGGGTTTGGTGATATAATCTACTGCCCCCATTGACAAACCTTTAACCTTATCCACGCGCTCCGTAAGAGCTGTCATAAAAATCACAGGGATATCTTTCGTTGCCACCGATGCTTTTAAGCGGTAGCAGGTCTCAAAGCCATCCATCCCCGGCATCATCACATCTAACAATATGATATTTGGCGAAACTTCTTGTAACTTCTCAATAGCACTTTCCCCATCCTTAGCTACTAAAACCTTGAAGCCTGACTCCTTCAAAAAATCGAACAGAAGTTTAAGGTTATTCGGGTTATCGTCAACAATTAAAATTACATTGTCTTTTTGGTTAAGCATTTTATTAGCCCAAATGTTGTTTGACAAAAGCTAGTAGTTCTTTTTCTTCAAAATTTTTGGCAAATTGCAAGATTTTATTAGCAAAGGGTAGATAGTTGCCGTCTATCTGCTTGAGTCTATTGGCTTCCTGCTCAACCACTTCAATATCGCCGATCCGAGCTGCATTAAACAGCGCTACCAGCTCTGCTGATGGTGGTATCACAAGCTCACCACTCTGAACGTTTAATAAATCCGTGAAATCTGCCTGCGGTGTGTTAGCCAAATCCGCAGGGGGGTCGTATATCCATTCTATTTGTAAGTAATTTTTTAAGACTTCTAGCAATTCTTCTACTTGAATAGGCTTTGCTAAGAACTCGTTACAACCTGCTTCGTGGCTATTTTTCCGATCGAATTCAAACACGCTGGCGCTGGATGCTATCAATATTACATCCTTAAACTCTGATGATTTTCGGAAGCGCCGCGACATTTCAAATCCATCCATTACTGGCATCACTAAGTCTGTGATAATCAGATCCGGTTGAAAATTAATGGCTTTATTTAAAGCCTCTTGTCCATTACAAGCTTCCATAATATTAAAACCTAGTGGTTCTAAAAAACTTCTAATAAAGCCTCGATTTTCAAATCGATCGTCTACTAACAAAATTCTATTTTTATCGCCTTTAAAACCTGTTAAATTAATAGAAGTATTTAGCGAAGGTTGCTCAATAAATTCAGATGATTGAGTCAACTCTAAATCAAAGTAAAAAATGCTACCTTGACCGAGTATACTTTCGACGTGTATTTCGCCTCCCATCATTTGAACAATTTTCTGTGCGATCGCTAATCCCAACCCAGTGCCTTCTGCCTTCTGCTGGCTATTTCCGACTTGTTCAAACGGTAAGAATATTTTTTCTAACTGTTCTGGTGCCATTCCAATCCCCGTATCTTGGATATGGAAACGAATTTTAGTAAGTTGTGATTGGTCAGATTCTTCCCCCGTACCTATTACGCCTACCTTAAAAATAACACCTCCTTTTTCGGTAAATTTAATAGCATTGCCCAAAAGGTTAAGTAAAACTTGGCGCAGTCGTTTTTCATCAGCACTTACAGCGTTAGGAAGTTGATTTAATACTTGATAACTAAATGTAATTTCTTTTTGTTCAGCTCGGATGCAGCACATTTCCACAACCCCGATCAAAAAAGAAGAAAAATTAAAATTTGAACTGTAAAGTTCCATTTTACGGGCTTCAATTTTAGAAAGATCTAAAATATCGTTAATCAGCGTGAGTAAGTGGGAACCACACTGGTGAATAATGTGGATAGCATCTTTTTGTTTAAGAGTGGTAGTTTTATCGCGCTCCATAATTTGAGAGTATCCTAGAATTCCGTTCAGGGGTGTGCGAAGTTCATGGCTCATGTTGGCGAGGAATTCGCTCTTGGCATGGTTAGCAGTATCAGCGGCAATTTTTGCCTCTTTTAGCTCACTTGTTCGTTCTTCTACTCGATTTTCTAGCTCGGAGTTGGTCTTTTCTAAAGCAGCAAAAGACTCGCGCAATTGCTGCGCCATTTGGTTAAAAGATTGAGCGAGAATTCCCAGTTCATCTATGCCATTTACGTCTACTTTTTGGTTTAATTGACCGCTAGCGATCGCTCTACTCGCTTTACTCAAAAGAAAAATAGGATGGGTAATCCAGCGGGAAGCGAGGATTCCTAACAACGTCGCTAGCACTAACGCTAAAACGCAGAGTAGGATAGTGCTACGGGTATTGGCATTGATTTCCTCCATAAAGTCGGCTTCTGGAACGACTACAACAATCAGCCAATCAAGACCTTTACCATCTTGGAATGGGGATACTTGCACGAATTCCCGCTGACCATCTAGCATAAAGTCTAGTTGCTGGTTGCTGTCAATTTTGGTAAAGTTACCAAAGCGTTCTATTAAATGTTGCGCTGTACCCTGGATCAAAGGTATGCTGCTTTCAATCGCTTTTAATCTTTGCGTTTCTTGGCGATTCTTGCTCTTGATAAATGGCTTCTCGGCGGTGGAAGAAGCCACTAGCAATCCCGATCGTTCGATGATGAAAGTCTTTCCCGATTTACCAATTTTTAAAGTTTGGAGAAAGTCGCCGATTTTTGAGAGAAACAGATCGGTACTTACAACTCCTCGAAAAGTGCCATTTTGGTCGTAAACAGGTTGGCTAGCGGAGATTCCTAGGCTGGGTTGAATATAATATTGATAAATTTTATTCCATTGGGGTTTACCTGCAACTTTGGCGGCTTTATACCAGGGTCGGATGCGGGGATCGTAGTCGGGGTGGGTTTCCTTAAACTGAGTCGGGTTGCCCTCTCTATCGGCCCTGATGATCGTATTGAGAAAATTAGTAGAGCGATCGGTTATTTCAATAACCACACTGCCATCATCCTTATATCCAGCACCCGCATATTCTTTTCTTTCCCCGCCAAAACTGATGTAACTAACGGTGGGAAATTGCTTGAGCTGCCAGTAGAAGTAGCTTCTCATAGAACTCATATTGTCTGGATTCCACAACCCAAAGCGGCCAATGGCATCAACGCTGATGGCATTGACCAAATGGGGCGTTTCCAAATAAGTGTTTAGTTGTTGATTGATGCGGGCGAGTACCTCAGTTCGTAATTGGCTAGTAACGTTGTTGACGGCAGTTTTGCCGTTGCGTAGCGAGAGCCAACCTGTCAGTCCTACAGCGAGAAAGATTTGCAGCACGAATGGTACGACTAAGACGAGGCGCAGCGGGATTTTTTGAGGGCTTTTTGCAAGTTCATTCTTACTTGCGATTAGTGTCATGGCGGAGTCATTTTAGTATTGGGATTATTTCAATAACAACAGTTGCTCACCCTTGGTCATTTAAAGTCAGCTATAGGGAAATTATTGATTTCGTCTCTCTTGAACGCCAATTGGTTTAATGATATCTTATTGTTGAATAACCTGGCTGAAAGGAGTGGCTAATACTGATACAGTTGGCAAATTTATGAAAAAAAACGGATCCCCATTTGAGACGAAATCTCCATAAATGTCAAATGCTATATTCTGCTTGGGCTTGCAGTGTAAGCCTACCTGCATATTTCATCGATATTGAGTACACCTTCATTCACTTGTAGGTCTTGACCTCAATACTAATTGATCTAAGCATACAACTATAGTCAGGACTTACGAAATATAGGGTCTGAAAACCAGCTTGCCCGTGCTGCCCTTAAAAAGGGGGGGACCGCTTCAAAAAACGGGGCACTTGAAAGCCCTCTTGGAAAAAGGGTTTCGGAGTTCTATGCGTAAGTCCTAAGCTTACGCCAGCTAAATTGCGCTTCTTTTTTCAACGAGTTCTCTGACCCGTCCCACAAGGATTCTCAAATAGAGGAAATGGGAACCTAGATGCACAATAACTTAATAGTTTATCCTGCATAGTGCCTAAAGCAAAGCTGCGTCAAGGTTTTGAGTTGATTGACCAAGCGAAAAGATATTCGCAGGCGTGAGTTAATAAAAGAGAGTGGCGAGCTCCCTTGAATCAGGTTCAAGGCGAGCTTGGAGGATCTTATGAGTCAATAAGCCTGTCAATAATCCCCTATCTTTTTTGAGGTTCAGGGGCTTTAATGCTTTTACCATCAAGGTTTCACAGGCGTTGTCACCCCGCCAAGTATTTTTACTTACTACTGTCTCGGACGATCGACTTCGCTGCGCTCTTCCAGTGTATGCTGCCTGTTGGGATGTGTTGTATTCAGGAACTTTAGTCCTTAGTAACTAACAGCTTTAAGAAAAGACAGAAATCATTATTACAAACTTAATTGCACAATCAATTTCTATTGAATAGCTTGCCTGAATTCCCGCATTGCCTGAAGGTGATTTTCAATATGGATACACCGGGTCAATAATACAATATCTAAGTCGGGCAGAACTTGAGAGCGATCGACCTCTGCATATCCATCAGCCCCCAAGGAATACATACGAAGTGCGCCATTTTCCCAAAACCAAACTTCAGGAATTTCCAGGCGTTTGTAAGCTTCCAACTTGTTAATACCGCCGCTAATCACCACCACTACCACTTCTACCGCCAAATCGGGAAGTTCTCGGTTAGAACCCAATTCGTAAGACAAATCTGCTTCTGGCTTCACCCTTCCAGTTTCACTTTCAAGCGTCACCGAACCAGTTGGCGTAAAGTCAATCCCTGCATATTCCAAATAGAGATCCACCAGCGTTGAAATCCGCTGTTTGGCAGTTTCGTGTTTTCTTCCAGGTATACGTCTAATCTCAAATACCCCATCTAAAAACGACAGCCTCACCCCCTGACGCGAGAGCAACTGTTCAACAGCCTTAAACTCTCTCCAACTCAGCTCGTCAATTAAGATAGGTTCATCGAGCTCTTCTAACTTTTCTAAAGTTGTCGTCATCCCAACCCCTCCTTACTCAATCCAATCTTAATTATATCTGCGTTCCTCTGCGTTCATCTGCCAACATCTGCGGTTGCAATCCCATCTACTGTCCCAAAGTTCCCTTGTACTCGTCCGGTACAAATTCCGTAACCACTTGGCCGCCGCCACCGTCGCCTTTGACAATCACAGTTTGATTTTTCAACTCTCCCGCCGCCCTCGGCCCAGTTAAATTAAACACCGGATTTAGTTGCTTGTAAACGACATTTCCTTCGGCGTCAAAAGTCTGATTAGTTAAATACCACGTTACGCGATCGGTATTTAATTGAGCTTGACGTTTTTCCCCAATTCCTACCACATTCCCAGTCAAATAAAAGATTTTTTTCTCTAAATCTCCCCGCCCCGTATCCCCAGTCATCGTCACCTTTTCCACGCGGTGAAAAACCTTCACAGGCCCAGGCGATACCACAGATTGCGCGGGAAAATTCCAACTCATCAAACTGCTTTCTATTTGCAGCGGCGGGTCTGATGGCATCAATTGAGCGTTTTTTGTCAGCGTCGCAATCTTGGTTTTTAAGTCTACATCTACTTGGTCGGCAAAACCGCTGTCTGTTACTATTTTATCTTTGTATCTGTCAATTTGAGTCGGTTGGTCGCTGTTTACCTTTTGTTGCTCCACAAACCACACTAAGTGCTCGGTTCGCAATTGCAAAACCGGATCTTTAACCTTCGCCACTACAGATCCGAATAACTCCATCCTCTTAGCCCTACTGAAAACCCGCGCTTCCTTCGCTGAAGCAGTTACCTGTTTGTTCTCTCCAGTCAAATTGTTACGGACAACTAGAACATCTTCTTTCGGCCGCCACTCCAACTCATTTCCGCGCAAAACTACTCCATTTTTTAGGTCTGTAGCGACTATGTTACCTTTGAGAAAAACCTGATTTCCTTCCTGAAATACCTGCCCGGTCTCTCCCTGAATGTCGTAAATTTCTTTGCCGTCCTGAAACAATTTGCCCACAGGTTTCTGAACGTTAACTATCTTTTTGTCTTTGCTGTAAACGGCATTTTGCGAGTTTACTTTCCAGAACGTCTCGCCCTTTTCGTTTGCTTGTTCTAGAGTTACTTTGTTTAAAGTTAAAGTGCTGTTTGACTCTTGAGCAGTTTGGAGATCCTCAGCTAATTTATTCTTTTGAGTCTCTTGCGGAACCGCACAAGCGTTAATCCCCAAAATCAGTGCGACTAAAAATAGCAGCCTCAATTTTGGGGATTTGAGATTGGGATTTGGGGATGTGAGATTAATCATTGGGAATTGGGAATTGGTAATCGTTAATTTGTAATTGATAATTTGGTAGTGAAAAACACTTAATTAAAAATTAAAAATGTCTTATGCTTTGTCTAAATTTTTAACTTCTAATTCTCCAGAATTCAACCCATTAACCATCACCTATTAACCCTTACCAATTACCCCTTACAAAATCCCTATCTGTCGTCGTGTTCCTCCATCAAGCTCAGACCCGATAAAGGGCGGTAAGCATAATTAGGGCGCGATGTTTTTTGGATGTCGTCCTTAATCATTTCCAAATCGATATAGCGATCGGCTACATTAATCAAACTGTCACTCGTCATCGATCGCAAACTCACCACTTCAACCCGCACGCCGCGATAGCTCACAGCGTCTACAGCATAAGCCAAATCGCCGTCACCGCTGACCAGAACCGCCGTGTCGTAAGACCCCACTAAAGCCATCATATCCACAGCGATTTCTACATCCAAATTCGCCTTCTTAGAACCATCTGGCAACTGTACCAAATCCTTAGAAATCACGCGGTAGCCGTTGCGGCGCATCCATAGCAAAAACCCCTGCTGTTTCTCGTTAGTGCGATCGACACCCGTGTAGAAGAAAGAGCGCAGCAGCCGTGAACCCGCAGTTAAACGGCACAGCAGCTTAGTGTAATCAATCTCAATTCCTAACTGCAAAGCCGCGTAAAAAAGGTTAGAACCGTCAATAAAAATTGCTACTCGACCGCGATTTTCTAGAACCTGTTCCGGCGTAAAAAGGTCGTTGCTTTCTATTCTATTCAACATGATTGTTATGCCTCAATTTTTATGAAAGATTGGTAAGGAAATAACTGCTAATTCGTAGTCTGTCATAACACCCAGAGCGCTGGCTGCCAACTATGAAGGTACTGTTTACAGCAGTTCGAGCCGCTTAAAAACAGGTTGGGGTTCCCCCAGAGTTTGGTTTGCAGGCAAAGCGCCCCAGGCAGCATGAGCTGCAAAATTCGCTAAACTGTTAACTGTAACTCGATCGTTAAAGTCAATTGAAAAACCTAGCTGCTGATAGATAGCGTTGCTGATATTCGGAATAATCGGCGATAAAAGGTAAGATGCTAGTCTAACAGATTCCAGAACAGAATATAGCACTTGTTCGACACTTTCGATCTGTCCCTGCTTGTACAAACTCCAAGGTGCTTGCACGTCAATAAATTTGTTCCCGGCTCGAACTAATGCAAGCACGGCTTCGGAAGCCTTGCTAAAAGCTAACTCTTCGTAAAAACTCGCTACTTGCTCGCCCAAATCCAGGCTCATAGCCTTGAGAAGGTTGTCGCCGTCAATATTTTCTGCCAACACCTTCGGTACGGAGCCACCGCAATATTTGCGAGCCATGTTTAGGGTACGATTAAGCAAATTTCCCAAATCATTTGCTAGCTCAGCATTCAATATATTGATAAACCGAGTTTCGTTAAAATCGCCGTCCTCTCCGAACTCAATTTCTTTGAGAAAATAGTAACGCACTGCATCAGCGCCGTATTTGTTGACCAATTCGACAGGGTTTAAAGTATTACCCTCTGTTTTCCCCATTTTTTTGCCGTCTTTGGTCAAAAACCCGTGTGCGAAGACGCGACCCGGCATCGGCAGATTTGCTGACATCAGCATTGCCGGCCAGTAAACTGCATGGAAGCGAAGAATATCTTTGCCGATCAAGTGCAAGTCAATCGGCCACCATTTAGATAAAGCATTCTCCAAAATCGGGTCGCTGTCCGGATCTAGCAAGGCGGTGACGTATCCCAGCAAAGCGTCAAACCAGACGTAGATGCTGTGACTGGGGTCAACTGGCATTGGCAGACCCCATTCGAGATTCACTCTAGAAATCGAAAAGTCTTGCAGTCCAGAGTTGACGAAACTGAGCACTTCGTTGCGTCGGCTTTCCGGCGCGATGAAGTCGGGACGTTCTGCGTACAAGGCCAGCAGTTGGTCTTGATACCGGGACAGACGGAAAAAGTAATTTTCCTCGTCGCGCCACTCAACTTCCTTGCTGGTGTGGACGGAGCACCGATTTCCCGGCAACAATTCCCGTTCATCCTTGAATTCTTCACAGGAGACGCAGTACCACCCTTGTTGCTGGTTCAAGTAGATGTCGCCGGAGTTCCAGACGCGCTGGAAAAATTCTTTGACAATGTACTCGTGACGCCGCGAAGTTGTACGGATGAAGCGATCGTACTGGATGTCGAGTTGCTCCCACAGCGCCTCAAACGCCGGAACCACTGAATCGCAGTGAGCTTGGGGCGATCGTCCCAAACTCTCGGCTGTGCGCTGAATTTTCTGTCCGTGTTCGTCCGTCCCCGTCACCAGCAAAACAGATTTGCCCCGCAGCCGCTCAAATCGGGCTAGGGCATCCGCAGCCATAGTCGTATAAGCGCTGCCAACGTGAGGTAAATCGTTTACATAATACAGAGGCGTTGTTATCGCAAAGGTATTCTTAGTTTTATCAGTCGATTTCATTGAATGTTAAAAGAAAATTCCCTAAATTTCGTTTCGATCTTAACTCAGCGGTTAAATTTTTTATGGAGTGGCAATTAAGCCAAACTTACTGCAAGTTATGTGCAGTTGTCTAACCCGGGCTATTCCCCAAAGAAATATTGCTTTCATCTCCACACTAATCTTTTTTAGTTGTTTTTGACAAACTCTCTAAAATGTCTTAATATTTTGACATTCTGCTACCTTGGGAAGCGACGAGCGCGAGGTTCGCGCCTCCTCAATTTATTTGTCGCAGCCGCTATCCCTAGAGCGAGCGATCTCCCACCAGGATTGCAACATAACTCATCAGTTCGGCTGCTAAACCTGCCATTTGACTAACACTCCGCGACCACTTTCTGTAAATGCGCGATCGCTCGCCATCGCAATCTTTTTCTCCCAATCGCCGGAAAGTCGCTTCCCCCTAACTTCTGCCACTTTCCTAGCGGCTCATGGACGGAGAAACAGGGTTGTTTACGAAACTCTCTTGTCAAGCGCGAAGCTTTAGTTTCTTACCCCAAAAAGAGTATCAAACCTACATTCTGCACCCTCAACTGTCACTATCGGTTTTTACTTATTTTGATCCACCAATAAAACTATAAATCATACTATAATACCGTATATTGACGGATAAATCACTTTTTAAAGGCATAATTTGTTACTCTGAAGATATAGTTTTCTGCGTAATTATGCTTATAAGACCCCAGGGTGTGGAATGTAGGATAAAAGCCTAGGTTTTTTGTCACCAAACCCTGTTTTTAAAGGTTGTGAGTACATTTACAGACAATAAAACCCCAAGCCAGTTAAGCTTAGGGCTATCAAATTAGGGTGCATCTAACAAGGGATGATCCGAGCGCCCTCGATCGCCATCAGGAAAACTAACTCGATTTCCGCCAATAGCTTCGGACAAATAATCGGCCGCAGCTTCCACCACCGCGATCGCATTTTCGTAAACCATCCGCGTCGGCCCCAAAACCCCAACACTACCCACCGGCACTGATCCCCGGCGGTAAGTCGAAGAAATCAGAGTACAGCCACGAATTGGTTCCAAGGAATTTTCCGAGCCAATACGCACCGTTACCCGCTTCCCTGGCGTGTCCAACTCCGGCGATTCAAAAATCAAAGGCCACAGCAGTTCCTGCTCTTGTTCGAGCAATTGCACCAGGGTTTGAACTTGCTGCAACTGCGAAAACTCAGGCAAGCGCAGCGCTTCTGCCAGACCGCCGATCAGAATCCGCGTGTAGGTTGGATGGCTTTGGCGGCTGCTCAAAGCAGTCAGCATGGTTCCCATCCACTCAGCGTACAGCTCAAATTCCCGGTCTAACTCGCTCCAGTCTACAGCCGAGAGTTCCGAGAGCGATCGTCCCCGCAACTTGGTGTTCAAAAAATTTGACAAAATCTGCAATTCGCGATCGACGATTTCGACATCAGGCGTGTTACCTTCTGCGTCCCTCGGCAACTGCACCAAAACCGACTGAGTTTCGTAGGCATCCGTCACCACGATCAGCATCACCTTTCCCGGCTCTAGCTGCACCAGTTGCAAGTGGCGCAAGCAAGCCATATTGGTTTGCGGTATGGTGATCATTGCTATGTAACCGCTGATAGTTGCCAGGATTTGAGCAGCGCCACGGAGTGCCGCGTCCATGCGACCATCCGACCAATTGAGTTGGTCTAGTACCTGTTCCACCTTGCGGGCCAGCGTATCAGACGGCTGAATCAACTGGTCTACGTAAATTCGGTAGCCGGAGTCAGAGGGGACTCGTCCTGCCGAAGTGTGGGGCTGATAAAGCAGTCCAGCTTTTTCAAGAGTCCCCATCGCATTGCGAATGGTAGCTGGGCTGACGCTGAGGTTGAATTCGTCAGCCAAAGCTTTTGAGCCAACGGGTTCCGCTGTAGCTATGTAGTGGCGAACCGTTGCCCAAAGGATGTATTGTTGCCGATCGGTGAGGTTAACGCGCACAGATATTTAAGCAGAATTAGAATTTAGAGTTGAAAGCCACTATTTAATTGAAACGTCTGTCCGAAGAGGGCGATCGGGCAGACTTATCTATTTAACATAACAGATTTTAGATTAAGGAAGAAGTCAGTTGTTATTGGTTATTGGTTATTGGTTATTGGTTATTTGTAAGTTTTAATGCCCCATGCCCCATGCCCCATGCCATCTAATCATGTTCTTTCAGAATATTTTGCAGATAACTAGCCACTGCATCCGGCTGTTCCACCATTGCCAAATGGCCACAATCTGCAAGCTGAAGGACATTCTCGCCACAACCTTGGAACATCCAGTGAAAGCTAGCCAAATGCAGCACGTATTTTGGTTCCATAATTTTGTCTTTAGTACCGGCAATAAAATAAACAGGTTGTTTGAGTTGGGAGACAATTTGTGGCAATAGGTGAATCTCCGCTTCTGTGGTGGAATCCAACAAAGCCCCCAAAGCTGCCTCTGGATGAGCTGCCACGAAATCTATTAAGCGCTGCCGTCCCCAGGATCTGCCGATCGAGCGGGCTACAGAATCGCGGGCAAATACGTAATCTGCTAAGGGCAAGCGAGGTAGCCAGCCGGGACGCATTGTCACTAGCTGCTTGCCGACCGCTCGAAACCGCTCGAATTCTTCCTTAAGATAGATGCCGCCCCCTGCATTGATGCAGACAACGCCTTTAACGCGCTCGGAGAATTTGCTGGCTCCCCATAGAGCGATCGTACCGCCCAGAGAGTGTCCCACCAGCCAAGCAGAAGATATATCGAGTTTTTCGAGTAAAATTTCCAAATCGCGAGCGTAAGCTACGGGAGTGTAGCAGGAATTTAGCGGTTCGGAACATGGGCGAGCGTCGCCGGAGTCCGATTGAGAGTCGCCAAACCCCCGCAAATCGTAGGTAAGGCACTGATAGTTGGGTGCCAAGCGATCGGTCAAAGGTTGCCAGTAGTGGCGGCTTAACAGCCAGCCGTGGACAAATACCAGAACCGGGGAAGTTGCAGTCGGAGCCGTCAAATCGTAAGCGTGCCGAACCCCTAGGATGTCGATGGTTGCCATAATTTTATCCTATCCCGAAATCAACACAGAGGTATCAGTAGTTCGATCGGGCGATCGGCTTGGTTTAACTTTCTCCACACTAAGGTTTTGACCAAAAACCAGGTGTTCACGCCTAGTCAGTGGTATCCCTAAAATCGCTCGCCTAGCAATCTTTGTCGCACCCCCTCAGCGATTTTCTGCCCCAGATACTCAGGAATTAAACTTTCATTGGGTCCCAACAAGTAGAGAATCAGGCGAGTTCGCCCCCGCCAAACCAACAAATTAGCATTTACTACCAACAAATCCTCTTGCCATATGGCATACATAACTTTGTAAAAAAGTCCAGGTTGATTATCTGCTTCAATCAGCAAAGCTGGCAAGTGGAAAACCGGATCGACGTAGAATTCAGTTGCCACATCTTCCAAACCCGCGTCTAAATTAAATTCCACCGCCAACATCTCTTCAACCTCAAAATGTCCCGCCAATGCCTCTCGAACGGCTCTACAGACATTTTCTGCTGTTTTATCTGCCAGTACCTTGCCACCGCGAGATACTACCAATTTGATAAATACCAGCATGGGCGGGTAAATTTGACCGTACAAACTCAGACTGTGAATTGTCAGTCCGTAGGCCGCGAGCACTCCAAAAATATCGCTCAGTAGAAAAGATTGGTTCCGGTAAGCAAAATGCAGCGCACTTTTATTACCTTCGGCTCGGATTTCGATGACTGCTTGCCGAGTTTTGTAAAGTTGGTAAGCTAATTTGAGGTTTTGCAGTTGGATTTCACTGCTGACAAATTGCTCATAAAACTGCGGAAACGCTCGGTTAAAGCGCTTGAGAAGTTCTAGTGTAGATGGTTTTAAACCCGAAGCCATAATTGAGGAGAAGGTGCGGGAAATATAATAGGTATGGACTCTTCCATGCCTTATGGCAATGGGATTTTCGATTCGACGATTCGACTTAAATTGTGCCCGTCTCCTCACTAAAAGCAAAAGTCAAATCTGTCAGAGAACTTATCACGAGAATGTCACCGTTGCGCCATTCCAGTGGTATTTCCCACCAAGGGTATAAGTTCCGGCGCGATCGGCGGCACTCAAAAGAAGCATTTCCCAAAATGCCTCTGTCCTGGTTCGGCAACAAATTTTACCTTAAAAGCGGGTTGTCCGGGCACTGGCTAGCAGAACAGTTCTACCAAACTTGACAGAATCAAAAAAGCGCAGACTCAATGTTGGACGACAAATCCCTGTTTTCGGCGTAAGATGAGTGTACCGTAAACTGTTCCTCAAGAGGCTACCGGCAATTGATCCTACGCCGATTGGAGTGGGTTTATCTGTCTGGTTCTCTTTCTCGTCGTCCAACTTCTACTACCTTAACCGCGCCTGCATGGGTTTTTGGAAAAACTTATTTAGTAGTTCTGAGTCTGCCTCTGTACCCCAAACAGCGGATTTTGAGGAAGATGTGGCTGTTGGGTTAGGCGATCCGCTTTCCCCAACGTTTCGCAAACCCGCCAGCGGCAACGCTCGCATCTTTTTCAGTTGCGATCGGGACATTGACCTCTACGAACTCGAAGAACTTTGTAATGCAGTGGGTTGGTCCCGCCGTCCCCTGCGTAAAGTCAAAAAAGCTATTCAGCACAGCTTCCTAGTCGTCTCTATGTGGGAGATGCGGGGCAGCCAGCGACGGCTGGTGGGTTTCGCCAGAGCGACTTCAGACCATGCTTTTAATGCCACGCTTTGGGATGTGGTAGTTCATCCTGACTACCAGGGCAAAGGCATGGGCAAGGCGCTGATGAAATACATCATTAAAAAACTCCGCAGTGAAGATATCAGCAACATTACCTTATTTGCTGACCCTCAAGTGGTGGATTTTTACCGCAATTTGGGCTTTATGTCCGATCCAGAGGGGATTAAAGGTATGTTTTGGTATCCAGATTAGCAAGCAAGGTGCAGGTCGGCGTTGATTTGTTGAGGATATACAATACAATATTGACGCTGCCAACACCGAATGCACCTGTGCGGTGCGGTCAGTGAGACGTGGATGTATCTCGGCATCAGGGCCGTTATGAAGCTGTGCAAGTATTGTCAGTCGATTTGAGCAGAGCACGATAGGAGCTAGGGGGTGGTATGGGTTTTTGGGTGGGAGCAAACCGCACAACCTAAAAAAAACTTCGCCTTAGCTGCATCGAGAACTAAATATTTAATAAAGCTTGACAAGCAAGCGGTTTTGTGTGTTAATGGTTAGAGGTTAGCTAACTATAACACCGGGATGTAGCGCAGCTTGGTAGCGCGCCTGCTTTGGGAGCAGGATGTCGCAGGTTCAAATCCTGTCATCCCGATCGCACAATGTTAAATAATAGATTGAAGCAGAACTGTCTCTGATGTTTACATTTCGTCAAAATGAAAACAAATTGAGGCAGTTTTTGCCGATCGTGTTAAGTCGCCAGTCTTTGCGTTAATGTGTTTCAGGATCGCTCCTGATGGAAAAAACATGAAATCATTAGTTCGTTTGGGCGCAATATTGGGAATTGTCGGCTGCACTCTGCTGGGCCCCTCCCCAATTGGCAAGATGTCTGCACTGGCACTGCCGGAGCCGCAAATTTTGGAAAAATTGCGATCAGTGCCGGTATTTACGATTACAGACGCTCAGGGTGCGCCCCTCGTCGCTTCTGTTCCCAAGCAGGGTCAGGGTCAAACTGGTAATGCTTCCGTGGCGGGAATTTTCATCAGCCAGAAAGATGCTCAAGCTTTTGTCGATCAACTGAAAACCAGAAATCCTCAGTTGGCGGCCACGGTGCGCGTGATGCCGGTGTCGCTGGGGGAAATTTATCAGATCACTCAAGCAAATAAAGGCAAGCCGGAGGAAGTACAATTTGCTTTCGTTCCGGCTCCGCAGCAGGTGCAGTCGGCTAAAACTGTACTTCAGCAGACTGGTCAACAAGTTAATGAGTTCAACGGTGTACCTCTGTTTTTGGCTAGAGGCGGCGCAGAAAATGGTTATTTGACGATTCAGCGAGGCCAGCAAGAGGTGATTCCCTTGTTTTTTAACAAGGAGGATTTACAGGGCATGGTCGATCGTTTTAAGCAGCAGCAGCCGAACGTGACTGCCACAATTAAGATTGAGGTGGTGAACTTGGAGAGCGTTTTGGAAGCTTTGCGTACTGAGAACGACCCGTTTTTGACCCAAATGATTTTGATTCCGTCGCGGGAGTCGCTGGAATTTGTGCGATCGCTCCAACCTGCTGGTGCGGGCCAAAATCCACAGGTTTCTCCGGCTCCAGCTCGGCCGGCTCCAGCTCCGGCTCCAGCTCGGCCGACTCGCTAATAGTTAGTCAGCAGTCATTAGTCATCAGTCATCAGTTATTACTCATGAAATAGTAGGTTGGGTTTCTCGACTCAACCTACTATTTACTAATTACTAATTACCAGTTAGCAATTAACAATTACCCCTTCCAAAAAAGTATTATGTTTGTTTCTGGTTTAGAGCTTTGGCAGTGGGTGAATCAAGCTAAAACAGAGGCGATCGCCCATGACATTCCCCTAGCAGAAATCGACTGGCTGCTGCAAGAGCTGGCTGGTTTGGATAGGTTGGCTCTGCGTTTGGAGTCGTTTAAAGATTTGCCAAAAATTGAATTAAAGTTGTCTTTATCTGAACTTGCTCAATTGTGGCAGCGGCGCTTACAGGAACGGGTGCCGGTGCAGTATTTAACGGGAGTTGCACATTGGCGACATTTTTCGCTCAAAGTAACGCCAGCGGTGCTAATTCCCCGTCCTGAAACGGAATTGCTGATCGATTTGGCTGTAGAAGCTGTGAAAAGCCGTTTAGAAGCAGAAAATATCAATCAAAAATCTACCCCCCCCAACCCCCCCTTAGTAAGGGGGGGAGAAGATTTAAACTTCTCCCAGCTTCGGGGGGGAGAATTTGCCAAATCGCATTGGGTGGATTTGGGGACGGGCAGCGGGGCGATCGCGATCGGCTTGGCTTCTGCGTTGACAAATGCTAGGGTTTATGCGGTAGATTGCAGTTCGGAAGCTTTGGCAGTTGCTCGACTGAATGCTGAGAATTTGGGCTTTGAATCGCGAGTTAATTTTTATCAAGGTTCGTGGTGGGAACCGCTAGAATTTCTCAAAGGTCGCGTTAGCGGCATGGTGTCTAACCCGCCTTACATCCCCAGCAGCACGGTTCTGACTCTACAACCGGAAGTTTTGAGGCACGAACCTCATCTGGCCTTAGACGGCGGTTTGGACGGGTTAGATTGCATCCGGCATTTGGTAGAAACGGCTCCCGATTATTTAGAATCCGGGGGAGTTTGGTTGGTGGAGATGATGTCGGGACAGGCTGAGGCGGTAGCTGATATGCTGCAAAGTCACGGGAGTTACGGTGAAGTTCAGATATTTTCGGATTTAGCAGGAATCGATCGGTTTGCCTTAGCGTATCGACGTTAGGTTTCAAGAATATGTCGTACTTCTAAAATCTAAAATCTAAAATCTAAAATGGCATGACACAAGTTTCGATCGATGCCCTAGTTCAGGGGGCAATTTCTGGCAATCATATCGTCAGTTTTCCTACAGATACTGTACCCGCTTTGGCTGCGCGTCCCGATCGCTCGGAGTTGATTTTTGCAGCTAAACGTCGCAGTCAAGACAAACCGCTGATTTTGATGGCAGCATCGGCGAGGGCTTTGTGGCCTTACGTGCAGGGAAGTCCAGCAGAGTTAAACTTGTGGCAGCAAGTAGCCGAATCCTATTGGCCGGGGGCGTTAACTTTGGTGCTGCCGGCTTCAGCCAAAGTCCCGGCGGCTCTCAATCCCATTGATCGAACTACAATCGGAGTACGAGTGCCTGACTTTCCCCTTGCCCTCAAGATTCTAGAGCAGACAGGCCCTTTGGCTACTACCAGCGCTAATTTATCCGGCCAGCCACCTTTGGAATCGGTGGCAGAAATTGAGGCTCAGTTTCCTGAAGTCTTGACATTAGTTCCTTCGGAATTAGCAACAGCGACAACAGCTTCGAGTTTGCCTTCGACTGTGGCTAAATGGACGGGCAGCGAGTGGGAAATATTGCGACAAGGCGCGATCGAGTTAGAATGCTAAAAGCTAAACTCCAAGGCAAAGCAATATGGCGCCGATCGGCTGGAGCAACTTTATATATTTAGGTATGGGACTGGGGCTGGGTTTGGGAAGCAGTTTGATTTGGCGCCGGCGGCAAAAAAGCTCGCAACAGCCCGAACCTGCACCCAAAGTGCCGCCACCTCCTCAAGAAATTCAGTTAGAGAAGTTTGATGCTCTTTCCGACCAACTTAAGCAAACTCAATTGGCTTATCAAATGGCATCGGAGATGAGCCAATTTAAGGCGGGTTTTTTGGCTCGGACTTCTCACGAGTTGCGATCGCCCCTGAGCACTATGATTGGTACGCTGCAATTAATTCTCTCGGATTTGTGCGACGATCCTGCTGAGGAACGAGAGTTTGTCGAGCAAGCTCACGTCGCGGCACTCAAGCTGGTAAAATTGATAGATGAAATTATCTCTGTTGCTAAAACTGAACACGGCACTGACAGGATGGATATTGAGCCGATTCAGTTAGCTAAGGTTTTTGACGAGGTTGATGATTTAACTTACTTGCAAGCTGCTAATCGCGGCATTCGTTTGGAGATATTGCCGCCTGATCCGGAGATTTATGTCTTGGCAGATTTGCCGAGGTTTAGGCAAGTTTTAGTCCATTTGGTAGATACTGCTGTGGCTCAGATGGAGGAGGGGAGTATTTCTGTGTCTGCCCATGCTTCGCCGGAATCTGGATACGTTCACATTTGGGTGGATGATCAGCGTTCCGTGAGTGCTTGGAGCGAGTCTTGGGATTTGCTGAAGCACGATTTGGAGTGTGATGCTACTAAGAGCAGCGATAATTCTCAGGTGTCTTCTGGAATGAGGTTATTGATGAATCAGACTCTTTTAAGTTTGATGAGCGGAAAGTTGGAGGTTCTGGCTGTGCCTTCTGAGTCCGAAGAGTGCAATTTTAACCGGACTCAGTGTTCTATTCCTTTGGCAACTTTGTGATGAAGGAAGTTCGGTCACGCGCAATGTACGGGATCTAACGGAGGTGGGGAAGATGGCAAAAAATTTAACAGATTTAAGGGAGGGCGGGAAGATGGAAAAGGGAAGATGAAACAAGGAAATTATTTATAGGGAGTAAGGTGCGCCCTGACGCACCCTACATAATTATAGATTTTGGTGCCAATCTTGTGATTATTTAACAATTAGCAGTTAGCAATTCGCCGTTGCTAATTTCTAATTCGAGATTCTCTTCTAGAAGCTGATTTTCAAGTACCATGGTGGTGCTAGCGTTTTGCTGAAAACCGATGCGCTCGTAGAAGCTTTGTTTGTAAGTTGTCATCAGGTAAACTCGCTCTACTCGGCACATCCGAGGGTGACTCAAGACGGTTTGCACTAATTTACGGCCGAGTCCTGCACCTTGGTAATCCGGGTGAATGGCGACATCCCAGATGGTGGCTCGATAGATGCCATCTGAGGTGGCTCTGGCAAAGCCGATCGCCCGTGAGCCGTCCCAAACTGTAACAACTGGTTCGCTGTTGGCAATCGCAATTTCCCAATCTTCTATCTTGCGTTCCCTCGCCCAAAAGGCGGCGGCTTTAAATAGTTCTTGGATCTGTACGATGTCTGCGCGATCGCGACCTATACAAAATTGAATGTGACTGGAATCCCTAGTCGTTGATGTCATGCTCAATCTGCCTTCAAGTTGTATCTAAACTGTGTTACTTTTACTGTTTTACAGGAGTGAAAGTTGATTTTGCTTGGGAACGATCAATGGTTGAATTCCCATTTACACAACTATTTTTATTCATACATATTTTTTAACTAATTTCGGTGATTATTAATACTTTTTGGGGTAAATTTTGTAAAAAAGTCTTTGAGTCAAAATTCCCAACTTATAACTCATACCATTTGAGATTTTAGATTTCAGATTTTAGATGGGGAATGACTAATTTTTTAGGGTTTGGAGTTTGTCTACAGAGAAACCTGGTTTTTTTATAGCAATACTTCGTTACAACGGAAATGTTGCACCATTCTCAATAAGCTTTTTATGAACAGGCTTTTCGGCCTGTTCCACAAGAAAATTCACTCTTTGTGGAACAGGCCGAAAAGCCTGTTCTTGAGAATGGTGCAATATCTCAGTTACAGCCCACCGAAACTGTAAAAACCTGGTTTCGAGGCGTCGTTTATCGGTAAGCGTAAGCTATAGCTAGTGTCTTGCCTAATTGTTCAAAAATCATCTATCGAGAGAGGTGTTGACTCCACAAGAACACCCGAAGATGGTGCTGTGGAGTCAAATCTCTAATCTAAAATCGAGTGAATCAGTTTTGCAGCCAGCGGGCGGCGTCTTTGGCGTGATAAGTCAAAATCAAATCACAACCAGCACGCTTGAATCCTGTCAAAGTTTCCATCACTACTCTTTCTTCATCTATCCAACCGTTTAGGGCGGCGGCTTTCACCATCGCATATTCCCCAGAAACGTTGTAAGCAGCAACTGGCAGGTTAGTTGCTTCCTTCACGCGCCAGATGATGTCCATGTAAGCTAAAGCGGGTTTAACCATGAGCATATCTGCGCCTTCGGCAATGTCGAGAGCAATTTCTTTCAGAGCTTCGCGGCCGTTTCCGGGGTCCATTTGATAGGTGCGTCGATCGCCAAATTGCGGAGCAGACTCTGCTGCATCCCGGAATGGGCCATAATAAGCTGAGGCGTATTTTGCCGCGTAAGACATGATGGGAATATCTTCAAATCCAGCGGAGTCCAATCCTTCGCGAATTGCTCCGACAAAACCGTCCATCATTCCCGAAGGTGCGATAATATCTGCACCGGCTTTAGCTTGAGCAACAGCGGTTTTCTTCAGCAATTCTAGTGTGGGATCGTTCAATACGCGGCCGCTTAAATCTCCGACTTCCAAATAGCCACAGTGACCGTGAGTGGTATATTCGCACAGACAAGTATCGACCATGACGATTAAATCTGGTACGGCTTTTTTAACTGCTTCCGTCGCTTTTTGGACGATGCCACAATCGTGCCAAGCACCTGTTGCGTCTGTATCTTTATCTGCGGGAATGCCGAATAAAATAATCGCGGGAATGCCGAGGTCGTAGACTTCTTTTGCTTCTTCTACTATTTTGTCTACCGATAGCTGGTAAACTCCCGGCATCGATGTGACTTCTTTAGCAAAAGCTTCCCCCGGTACAGCAAATAGGGGGTAAATTAAATCGCTGGTTGTCAAGATATTTTCGCGTACCATCCGGCGGAGTTGGGGATGGTTGCGGAGGCGGCGGGGGCGGTGAGTTGGAAACATAATGTTTTTTTTACGGTAGATAAAGCCCTGTTTTTGAGGACTCGCGGCGTTTCTTTAAAAGTCTAGAGCTTATTGTTGGCCGATCGCCCTTTACATAAGTAAACTTCTGTAAAACCCGCGATGTCCATTGTTCGTAGTCAGGAATGCCAGTCCTTTCTAGCTTTTCTCGTTTGCAGACTCAGGCCTAACTGTGGTTGGATCGGTTGGTACGGATATCTCGCTGGCTTCACACCTATAACCAGGCTGCCCATTCGCGAGGATAGACTGTAAATTATAAATGTATCGAATAGTAACGGTCTTATGTACAAGCAACTAATTTCAAAGATGAAACCGCTTTTGAAATCACTATTTGCGATCGGTCTGGTACTGACGCTAGCCCTCGGTAACGCTGACGGAGCTCTGGCTGCCCGCAGCGGAGGACGCATCGGCGGCGGATCTTTTAGTGCTCCGGCGCGCAGTTACTCGTCTCCTAGTCGCACTTACGCGCCGTCGGGAGGGGGTTACTACCCGGGCGGCGGATTTGGCGGCGGCTTCGGTTTCCCCTTCTTGCTGCCGTTTTTTGGCTTTGGGGGCGGGTTTGGCGGCCTGTTCTCGATTTTGATTTTTATCTCGATTGCTAATTTCCTCGTCCAAAGCTTCCGCCGCGCCGGGGGTGGAACTGACGAACTAGGCAACAGCGCCTCCACTACCACTGTATCTGTCGCCCGCTTGCAAGTCGGTTTGCTAGCAGAGGCCCGCGGTTTGCAAGCCGAACTCGACTCCCTAGCGCTAAAAGCGGATACCGATACTGCAGCAGGTCGTGCTCAAGTGCTCCAAGAATCTACCCTGGCGCTGCTGCGGCATCCTGAATACTGGGCTTACGCGGGCGCTGACTCTGTGCAAACTCGCTTGGAAGCAGCCGAAGCTAAGTTTAATCAATTTTCTTTGGCAGAACGCAGCAAATTTACTGAAGAAACGCTCTCGAATTATAACAATCAGCTCCGGCAAGCAGGGAGCAGCAATATCCTGCCAGGTTTGCAGGAAAATGGGGCGCTGGTTGCTTCTGATTTGAATTCAGATCCTGGGGAATTTATTGTGGTGACGGTGATTGTCGGTACTCAAGGTAAATTGCAATTGCCAGTAGTGAAAAACTCTGAAGATTTGCGCCAAGCTTTGCGTCAGATTGGGGGAGTATCGAGCGAGCAGTTGCTGGCGGTTGAGGTGCTGTGGACTCCTCAAGCGAATGGGGACACTCTGACTGCTGACGATATGTTGGCCGGCTATCCTGATTTGCGATCGATTTAGTGAGCAAGACTGGGCGCGGAGTATTGTCTGCCGCGCCCCATCCCGCACCAAAGCTGGGCGGGTGAACCCAATTGCTTTTGAGACGGGAATTTCGCGGGAGGTTGGGGAGGTCGATCGAGTTAAAAAAGATTGTTTAACAAATGCTAGTATTGAGAGATTATGTTTCAGCGTGATTCATCTGCTATGGGCTAAGCCTGCCCGATATGGGTTTTGCGAAGAAGTTAGGCAGGATAAAAAAAAATGTATTAAGCGAGGGCTGCTTCGGAAGAAGTTGCGATCGCGCGTCATCTAAATTTTATATAAATAAGCAAGCAGCGATCGAGAGCTAAAACTTATGGCCGACAGCAGCAGAAAAAAAGCACTTTTTATTTTGAGCCAGTTAAATAATGACGATATCAACTGGATCGTCCAAAAAGGTAAAAAGGAAGTTCTAGATCCGGGCGGGATTTTGATCTATGAAGGGAGACAGATAGATGCGCTCTACATTGTTTTGAATGGGAGTTTGAGCGTTTTAATCGAGGCTGAGCGGACTAGAGAACTCGCTAAAATAGCCAGCGGAGAACTGGTGGGAGAAGTATCTTTCATTGATGCTCGCCCTCCTTTGGCAACGGTAAAGGCGATCGAAGAAACTCACTTGCTAGCAATTCCTAGGCGGCAGTTAGTCATCAAACTTCAAAACGATATGGGCTTTGCATCCCGGTTTTATTATGGAATTTCACTGTGTCTGGCAGACAGAATGCGCGGTACGATCCGACATATAGAATACGGTCGCAATATTGAATTAGATCAACCAGAATTTGAACGAGAGGATATCAATCCTAACGTCCTGGAAAATTTGGCGCTAGCTGAGGCTAAGTTTAATTGGCTGAGGGAAAATCTTAAACCTTAAGGAATTTTAAGGCGTTTTTAAGCTGGGTCTGAAAACTTGCCGATTGATACGGTCATTGAGAGATGTACGATGTAACTTCTCAACTCAAAAAACAGATGTGCAGAACGAAATAGGGGCGGGTCGTACCGGAAATATCGATCATCTATAATTGCCGAAACTATAAAAACCCGCCCCTGTGCTTTGCCGTTGCAACCTCGCGCGCCCAAATGCAACTACCAACTAGACAATCTAGATAATGCCCGGCCCTTTGCCGCGGGTGTCTGCATCCATTGTCAGTTTTCCTTCTTCGCCTTTTTTATCTTTGATTTCTGCGAGAATTCGAGCGCGTTCTGCAGCTTCGGCTTCTTCTTTTGCTCTCAAATCGCCCGGTTCGTTGATGTACATTTCCGGTTCGACCGCGTAATTGTTAACCAGACCTTCTTTGTCTACTGTATAACCATCTGTAGTGTGAATGCTTTCGTCATCGGTTTGGTCATCGGTTTTTGCACTTTTCTGCTTGCCTTCGGTGGTTGTGTGCATGAAGTTAGCCCCTTCCCGTTCTTGCCGCGCTGCTGTCTCAGCAGGAGTAATGCCCCTGTCATAGTGGGGGGCTTCCATATTGGCTTCGATTTGTTCGTCGGCCGGTGTTGATTTGCTAACTTCTTTTTTGGGGGGTATTGGTTGGCGATTAGTCATGATTTATTCCTGAGTTATCTTTTCAAAAAGGTCTTTGGCTTATGTTTAAATAATAAGTGTAAGCTAACTCATTAACAAACTATCTTTGGTTATAGTTTGCGAGAAATTGCTGCAATCTCCCATACATTTAGTGAGTCTTCCTCAAGACTGATAAATTTTTATTTTTATTAAAATTTTCACATTTTTATACTCTTTGACATCTATCTAAAGACAGATAATATCCTTTCAGGTCAATTACCTCTAATCAAGGGGTTTGTAGTGAGGACTTTGGTCTTCAGATTTTTATCATGACTAAAGTCCAATGGCACAGAAAAAGGCTTAATCACTCCCTCCGTTTAGCTTTCAAGACAGAGCGAGGTTCCTGCATTCGAGCATACGGTTTCTGCCTGGGTTTCCAAACACTAGATTCAGAACGCTCAGGTCGAATCGTAAGTAAATTAGTTGCCACCTGTTCCAAAAGTAATTGACGCCATTGTCGCTGTTGGCATTTTCCTGTAGTTGCCAACAGCATCAATAACAGATTCAACTGCTGCCTGGTTGATTGGAATGAGAGTTGAAAAACTGTATTTTCTGACAAAGATACAGCCTGCCACATAATGGTACGTAATCAAGTGTAAGCTAATCAGTATGTCCAGATTTCTTTTCTCACCATCACCGGAGTTTTAGCTGTTAATATCTCCATTTTTAACGTGGTTTTGAGATAGCGTCAATTAACTGCTGCCGACCAACGAAACCCATATAAACAAGTCAACTTTTTAACAGTGTACCGTTTTGTATCCACCAATATTGTCACTACAATGATACGCTCAGCTCTAAAGCCACGGCGCTTAATTCGCCATACTTTCCGGACGATGAAACTAGACGGCCATGCCTCGAGTTCCTCCAAAGTCATGTGGGTTGGGACAATGTTGGGGCTGATTCCCGACGACTTTTTGAGCGCCAATTCCCAACTTTTTTCCCCGCCCTTAAGTCAGTTTTACGGAAATGATTTTTACGGAAAACAGCATCTGCTCCTGGCTGTTTCACCACAAATAAATCGACATAATTATCATAAGCTTGCTATGGCAATATCACATCGTCGGGGACTAAATTTGCATAAATTAAAAGGCTGAGCACAATCTCACTGCTCGCCTGCGTTAGCTATGCCAGCGGATACCACAGCCAAGCGTGAGCAATCAAAAGAGTACCACTATTTTAGCGATGGTTCATCCACACCCAGCTTTTTGATTGCTGTGTTGCGGATACTCGGCTTGATTAGCAGCAGTATGATTCATCAACACTGTTGTCCCATCTAGTACCCGCACCCGTCGTCCACACCATTGTTGTTCTATGGGAACTTGCTTTTCTCTCTTCCTCTGCGACTATGGGTACTAACTGTTGAACGAGTTGATCTGGTAGTCGCTGACGAGCTTTACTGTATGCCCCGGTATCAGAAGAAGGAGGCTGGACTCCGGCGGCACTGAGCCACGTACTCATCCGCTTCACGGCCCCACTCAAACTTTTGTCGGGAGCGAGTACCTGGGATATCATCGCCCACAATGTGACTATCGGTGTGTAGATGCTTTGGTCGTAGGTGATTTTCTCATTCGCTAGAAGCTCTTGGACTAACGAATCTGGCAGCAGCTTCTCCCAAGGTGAGGCAACGCTCGGCAAAAATTGTTGTTTAAGAATGCACGCACGATTTGGCATAATGGAGAGAGATATTTTGGTTGGTCGGGCAATTATGTAGATATTGCCTTACAGATTTTTTGGGGTTCACTTTTTCAGTGCCATTGGGCTAAAGTCCTCACTACGAACCGGATCGATCGTCCTCAAGCGCTAAGCGGAGGAATTTGACCGGGCATGATATCAAGTATCATCAGGTAACGGTGGCAGTAATGCCTCTAATTGCACCAGTAAACCAGGCAAAACACTTGTAACAAGATTCCAAATAACTTCTGGTCTCGCTTGGTCATAACGGTGAACTAAAATATTGCGTAAGTTAATCGCATTTCGCCAATCAATTTCGGGATGAAACTGCTGAAACTCGATCAAAACTCTGCGAGCTGCTTCGCCCAAAATCCCCAACTGCCGCTCTACGGCACTTTGCATAAAAACACTTTCCAGGTAAGTGTCGTAAGAAGCATCAGTAGTAAACTGTTGAATCCGACGGATTGCTTGCTCCATGCCCCAAAGTGAAGCACTATCCCGATCGTTCGCTGGCATAAATCACTCGATGCGTTTTCAAAATGTTCGATCGCCGATAGGGATTTTCTAACCGATTCTTTTCAACCAAATCCACAGAACGATGAAATAAATGCTCTATCTCCTCCTGTATACCCAATAAATGAGACAGCGTGAGGTGGTGCGAGCGCTCGTAAGTAACTAATACATCCACATCGCTATCAGGGCGAAAATCATCCCGCAGCACCGAGCCGAACAGGGCAAACTCGACAATGTTCCAGCGCTGGCAAAATTGCGCGATCGCATCTAAAGAAACTTTTAGGCGATCGCTCACTACATATTGTAAATCCGTTTGTAACTCAATCATGCGCGAGTCAACCTCAGACTACAAAATTCAGAGAATCCAAGCATTGCTATAGCAGGCGCTAATTTACCACACTTGAGCATCCCAGACACATTTAAGTTTTCGCTGCAAACAAAATTTACTAGACTTACTGATAAGATGAGAGGAGCTAGATTGAGAGGTCATCTTATGTCGCCGATAAAACAACGCCTTCTAGAAGCGATCGAACGGACTCCTGAATCGCTTTTAGAGCAAACCCTGACATTCCTGGAATTTTTGACCAGTCGGACACAGACCGCACTCGCCCCAGACTTCGACTCGGATTTTGACTCAGACACCGACTCCAACGACACAATCCTCGCTGACCTGAAAGCCTCCCTCCACCAAGCCAAAGCGGGACAAACCTTCCCCATCGATGAGCTCTGGGACGGCATCAATGTCTGATATGCCAGTCCAACTCAAATTCACGGCACTCTTCAAACGTCGCCTCAAAGGACTCGCTAAAAAGTAGCGCCAAATTCAAACCGATGTTAAGCCCGTCCTCGATCAGATTATCCAAGGAAACTTCATCGGAGACCAGATTACAGGCATCCCATACACCGTTTACAAAGTCCGGGCTAAAAACAGTGATGCCCAAGTTGGTAAGAGCGGTGGCTATCGTTTGATTTATCAAGTTGAATCACCGACCAGGTTGTTTTACACCTGATTTACTCGAAATCAGAACAAGCAAACGTCTCGGCCGAGGAAATCCAAACTGCGATCGCACAATACCACGCAGAACCAGGCGAATAAGACTTTTTTCAAGTCTAAACTTTGGATATCGCCGACATTGATATCAGATATGGCCCAAGTCCCGACCTTCTGGCGGTAGCAGTGTATCTTTGAGAGTTGACACAAATTTTTTAAACTTGTGCTAACTCTTGACTACATACTGACTAGAGTGAAAAATATGCAAAAACGCCAGCAACAAACCAACCAACTTATGAACTTTTCAGAAAAATCAGGGGGCAAAAGTCCCACATCCACAAAAACCAACCCAACAAAGAATCTCGGCGTCGGAGGATTGCGGAAATTACTGCTCGCCGCCGGAATAGCCTCTGTGTGCGCTAGCTGTCAAAATCCTCAAGCACCCACCGCCACAACTCCCGGAGGAAGTCCCGGAACCAGTCCCGCAGCCACTCCCGTCGCAGTCAGCAACCCTGGAGACCCAAATACTGTCAAAATTGTCTCCATGCTGCCGATGACAGGCAGCGCCTTGGGTCAAGCTCAAACAATGGTCAACGGTATCCAACAAGCCCTCGCCGAAACCAACTCGAAAGCTTGCGACGGCAAAATCCAAATCCAATACGAAGTTTACGATGACGCCACCGCCGCCGCCGGCAAATGGGACCCTGCCCAAGTAACGTCCAACTCCAACAAAGCCGTGGCTGACGGTTCGGTAGTTGCCGTCATCGGTCACTATAACTCCGGTGCAGCCAAACTTTCCATTCCCGTGCTCAACCAAGCTAACATCGTCATGATCAGTCCGGCGAACACTTATCCGGGACTGACTAAACCAGGAAAAGGCGAAGCCAAAGAACCCAACGTTTATTATCCCGCTGGCACTCGTAATTTCACCCGCGTTGTCCCCGCTGACGACCTTCAAGGTGCTGTAGCTGGCAACTGGGCGAAATCTTTAGGCGTGCAAAAAGTCTACATTCTAGACGACCAAGAACTCTACGGCAAAGGCATCGCTGACGTTTTTGAAGCAACTTCTAAAAAGTTGGGAATTCAAGTCCTCGGAAGAGAGGGAATTGATATTAAAGCTAGCGACTATAAGGCGTTAATGAATAAAATCAAAGCTTTAAATCCCGACATGATTTACCTTGGAGGCACTACTCAAAGCAATGCGGGACAAATAATTAAAGACATGAGAAATGTCGGAATGACGCCTGATGCGGTTAAGTTCATGGGGCCCGACGGCATTAAAGAGCAAGCTTTAATTGACGCGGCAGGCAAAGATGCCGAAGGAGTTTACGCTACTTTTGGTGGCTTGCCTCCTCAAGAATTGACTGGTGCGGGTGCGAAGTGGTACACAAGTTACAAGGCAAAATATAATGCTGAACCGGAAGCTTATGCAGCTTACGCCTATGAAGCTGCTAAAGTTGCGATCGGCGCAATTAATAAAGTTTGCAAAAATGACCGTGCTGCTATCCGCGAAGCTGTCTTGGCAACTAAAGATTTTAACGGGGTACTCGGCACTTGGAGTTTTGACACCAACGGCGACACGAGCTTGACTACAATGTCAGGAAATGTTGTTAAAGGTGGCAAGTGGGAGTTCGTGAATGCGCTCAAGACGGAATAATTAGTCAGTTGTCAGTTGTCAGTTGACTGTTGTCAGTAGTGATTTTAACTGGTTCCTAGGCTCTGCTTAGGAACCAATGTAACTCTTGGTCTGCTGGGCTTTCCGATCCGAAAAATTGGAGGTAGAGCCTCCGAATCCGCGTTTCTAATATCTGCCTAGAAACGAGTAGAGTGAATGTTCCTAATGCCCAATGCCCAATTCCCAATTACTCAAAAACATGAAGAACTGGAAAAGTATTCTCTTATATCTAGGTGTAGTTTATATAGTTTTGCTATTAGGCCCGATCGCAGGATTTGATTTGCCAAAAATTTTAGGAGAAATAGCCAGCAGTCCTGAAGTTTTGATTCAACAATTGTTAGTGGGTTTGGTGAACGGGGCGCTGATTGCAATTATTGCCTTGGGTTACACTATGGTTTATGGCATTATTGAGTTAATCAATTTTGCTCACGGCGATTTGTATATGTTGGGTGCTTTTGCTTCCCTAACCGTATTCGGGGCTTTTGGGATTCAAGATGGCGCACCTTTAGGTATTGCTATACCAGTGATGTTAGTCGCTTTAATTGTATGTTCGGTGTTTTGTGCTGGACTGAATATTGTTGTCGAAAAGTATGCTTATCGACCGTTGCGAAATGCTCCCCGTTTGGCTCCTTTAATTTCAGCAATTGGAGTTTCTTTTATTTTCCAAAATATGGGTCTGTTTTGGGGAGGATTGAAAGCTTTTATTCCAGTGATGGGTTCTAATTCGGCGGCTCCGAAAAGCTTTCCCGATTTGTTGCCGCGAGTTGATATTCTAAAGTTTTTGGGAATTCAAACGAGTATTGTATTTACTACGAAAGATTTAATTGTGTTGGTAGTGGCTGTGGTATTGATGGTTTTGCTTCATGTTTTTGTCCAGTACACTCGTCTGGGAAAGGCGATGCGGGCAACGGCTCAAAGCCGCGATGCTGCTAAAATTATGGGGATTAATGTAGATCAGATTATTGCTTTGACTTTTTTGATTGGGGGAGCTTTGGCGGGTTCGGCTGGGATTCTGGTTGGTTTGTACAACAATACTATTGTTTTTACGATGGGGTTTACGGCGGGTTTGAGGGCTTTTACGGCGGCGGTTTTGGGGGGGATTGGCAATATTGTCGGGGCGATGTTGGGAGGTGTTTTGATTGGGTTGCTTTCGTCTTTGAGCGATCAGTATTTGTCGAGTCGCTGGACTAATGCTTGGGTATTTGGGGTTTTGGTGGTGATTTTGGCTTTTCGACCGGGCGGTTTGTTGGGCGAGAATGTTCAGGAGAAGGTTTGAAGTTGCAGGGTTAAAATAAGGGCAAGAGACATTTAAGTATATCTAAAAAAACATCGCACCCAGACCCCCGACTTCTTTAAGAAATTGGGGAACTAAAAGCGATCGCATTTTACATTTTAGGTTATTTTACGTTTTAAATATTCCCTGGTTTGAGCCAGCCAAAAACTTCGCCTAAAGTCAACTGCATTTCCGGCATAAAATTGGGCATCGGAAGTATATCTGTTGGTTCTTGCAAGGAAATAGGCTGCTGCCTTGCGGGATAGGCTAAAATGTTTTTTTCATCCGGATCGAGCAACCAACCCATCTGACAACCGGCATTCAAACAGTGCAAAATATTGTTTGTGACTTTGGTTTGGCTTTGGGCTGGGGACAAAATTTCTATTGTCCAGTCTGGGTAAGCATTAAATGTATTGGCAATTTCGCCGTCAGCGTCTAGGGGAATGCGATTCCAAACAAAAATGGCGACATCGGGAACAATAGAACGTCCGCCAAAGGTGCAGCGAAGTTCTGGTAGGGCTAGGGCAATTTGCGGTTTCTCTGCGATGTCGTTGGTGACTGTTACGAGTCTGCCTTGTAGTTTGCTGTGTTTTCCTTGTGGCATAGGTTTTTGTACGATCGCACCTTTGATGTATTCGCTAGCGGGTTTGGTTTCTGGGAGTTGCAAAAACTCGTCCAGGGTGATAGTTTTTTGAGGTGCTTGTACCATATAGTGATCGCCCGTTTGAAGTGTGTTGGGGTAACAGTTCCAGTATATAGCAGTTGAGAGTTGACAGTTGACAGTGACTAATAACTAATGACTAATAACTAATGACTAATGACAAATCAAATAATCCAAGCAATTAAATCGAGCGGTATTTTAGGGGCGATCGCCTCTTTGACGGTTTTGTTATTCGGCGGTTGGAGCGGCACCGTGATCGGCTGGCTGATGGGTACGGCTGCAGGGTTTATGAGCTGTCAGAATCAGAAAATTTACAGCCCAAAAATGGGTGCGACTATCGGCAGTTTCGCGGGAATGGGGTTGGGAGTTTGGCTGTTAATTGCGAGTGTGGTAGAAGGGGTTTTGATTAGACCTTTTTCTGGTCAATCTGCTGTGGCTTTGCCGACTACGCTGCTGTACGGGATTTGCAGTTTGACGATCGCAATTTTGACCGCTACGTTAATGGGTGCTTTGCAGGGTTTGCAGGGGGAACGCCAGCGGCTGGCAACTCTGGTGACATTAGCTTTTATTCTAATTCTGTTTCCGTTTATCGACATTCAGGCTCAGACTGGCTGGATTGCTACTGTAGTACAGATTCAAATCTTTATTATGTTGGCGCTGGGTTTGAATATTACTGTGGGTTTTGCGGGTTTGTTGGATTTGGGATATGCGGCGTTTTTTGCGATCGGCGCTTACACGACGGCTTTGCTATCTTCTGGACAGTTAAATATTACTTGGAATTTTTGGGTGGTACTGCCGATCGCGGCCGGTGTAGCTGCGATCGCGGGTGTAATCCTGGGTATTCCGACACTGCGACTCAAGGGCGATTATTTGGCGATTGTTACCCTCGGTTTTGGCGAAATTATCCCGGTTGTCTTTAGGAATTTAACCGCAATTCGGATTGACGAACCAGTCTCGAAGATTGTTGCGGCTGTTTTGGGTAAACCCGAGTTGGTGCTGTGTCTGGTTGGGTGCGATCGACCTTTTAACCTCACCGGCGGCGAAGCGGGAATAAACCCGATCGGGCGTCCATCTCTCCCCATTATCGGCACTTTCAGCACCGGCAACTACTTTCCCTGGTATTACCTAATTTTACTGTTAGTTGTCTTTGCTTACTTCATGATTTCGCGACTGCGAGATTCCCGCTTGGGGAGGGCGTGGAATGCCATGCGCGAAGATGAATTAGCGGCTAGTGCGATGGGGATTAACCTGGTCAAAACCAAACTTTCGGCTTTTGCGATGGGAGCGACGTTTTCGGGCTTTGCAGGCGCATTTTACGCCGCCTATATCAGCGCGATTTTTCCCAGCGTTTTCGATTTCTCGGTGTCGGTAATCATCCTGTGTATGGTGATTTTAGGCGGTTTGGGCAACATGACCGGGGTGATTTTGGGCGCTATCATTATCATGTCTGCCGATCGGCTTTATCTGCCACAATTAGCGCAAGTCCTCAAGGGTTTTCTGAATACTTTTGTACTCCCCAGAATTGCAATTCCCCAGTTGCGAGACTTTCTGGCCACCAGTTTAGACCCGATTCAAATGCGCTTATTCCTATTCGGCCTAACTCTTGTTGTCATGATGATCGTGCGGCCGGAGGGGCTGATTCCTGATAAGATACACCAAGCTGAACTGCATTCGGATGCTGAAGCGAGCAATGAGTCTTTAGCCGATGCCAGAAGTCAATAAATAGGTAAGAGCAAAAACCATAGTATTTTGTAGGCTGGTTTAGCTAAGAATCTAGGATACAAGGGAGTTTATGAGTTTGAAACTCCCCTCCCCATCTAATGTTTATTTGTAACCAACTACTTAGTAAGGGTGAAAGATTAGCGATGAAAAATGTAACTGGTACTGCTTTTATCGTTGCGGAATTTAGAGCAGAAGAGAATGAAGAGGCAATTCCTCTTTATACTGATCATGTAGTAAAAATATGGCTCAATGAGGAAACAAAAAAAGTAGCTAGCCACATAGCTCAAAGCTCTCCCGCCGCTAAAGAAATGGTTAAGTTGCGGACTAAATATTTTGATGATGTTTTGTCAAACCAAATTTTAGGAGGTTGCAAACAAGTAGTTATTTTAGGTTCGGGTTTGGATAGTCGCGCTGCTAGAATTAATGGAGAAGGAGTGATTTATTTTGAAATAGACGACCGCGCGACTCTTCAATTAAAAGAAGAAACTCTCAAAGCTAACAAAGTTACTGCCAATGTTTGCTACCTTCCCGGCGATTACGTAAAAGACGGTTTAATCCCCTTGCTGAAACAGAGTGAATTTGATTTCGCTCGACAGACATATTTCTTGTGGGAAGGCAACACAACTTTGGTGGACAAAAAAGATGTAATATTTGTATTAGAACAAATTCGCGACAATGTTCCTAATTTTCGAGTGTCCTTTGATTATATGTCGGAAAAGGTAATTTTGAGAACGACGGGCTACCAAGATATCAATGATTACATAGATAAATACGAAAGTATGTATGCACCGTGGATTACTGGGTTTGAAAAGATTGCCACTTTGGCTGACGAACTCCATCTCAAAGTTATTGAAAACTTTTCGACTGCCGATTTATATGCACAATATCGCCCTCGACGTTCCCTAGAATCTAATCTTTTTAAGTTCTATTTTGTCTGTACGTTAGAAAATGTAGTAGGGGGCGTCAGTCAAGAGATTTGACTAAACTCAAACAATTTGCTGCTGACGCATTTTATCAAATCAAAGACGATCGCACTTTGTCTGTACGCTATAAAATGCAGGAGGGTGCGTCAGTGATTTCTTGGACCATCGCAAACCATTTATTAGGTCAAGCGAATTCGTAAAGAATCAATAAGGTCATGTTTAGCCAACCAATCTTTTACCTCTGGCGTTAAAAGTCCCAGGGTAGCACCCTCATTCGCAGCCTCTTTCAGAAAACAGAGCACTGCTTCAGGAACCTCATCAGAATTTAAGCCATCCCAGCACTGCTTTAATTCCTCAATTAGCCGATCGACTCTTTCAAAATCCTCACTGCTTTCGGGAATTGAGTTTGATTCCTGAATGTGCCAATCTAAACTTCTAATCCGTTGGACAGTTGGCTTAAATGCCGAAACTTTATCCAATACATTTAGGATTTCATTATTAGTGCTGGGCATTTTTTGACTGCGATAGAGCCACCAAGATTGATTCAATTGCTCTCTCAGAGAATTTTGTAATTGCTCTATCCTAGAAGTGAAATTCTTTTTGTTGTTAAAATTTTCATTGGGTATAATCCATTCAGGATTTTTTTTAAATTCTGCCTCAACATTAGCAATAAATGTGAGCAAAATCTCAGCCTTTTGAGTTAAATGAAAATTGGTAATTCCTTTTTGGCGAAAAGCTCTCAAAGATTGAACAAGAGGTATAGTTTCAGCGACAGCTTGCTCAATCTGTTGTTGTCTAGATTGAAAACCTTGCAAATTTTTTGCATCTTTCTGAAGATTACTTTTATATTGAGATAACTTAATCAGTTGAGTGGATTTTTGTAAAATCATACGATCTCTCCTTTAATTTCAGTAATTAGATTTCGCAGTTTAGCCAATCCATCTTCAATAGCCCTATGGCAAGATTCTACTGTTGCACCACCAGACACTTCTAAATCTTCAATGCGGTTATTCACCTCGGTTAGAGAAGCATCAAGAAAATTGTTAGTGCTGCCGACAAATTCGGAAGCCTCTGTCATTGCTTTTTGATGATTTTCGCTGAGATACTTAAGCAGCTTGCTCGGTTTACTATCGGGATTATCTTTCTCAGCTTGCACGCGCTTCATTGTTTCTAAATAGCTAGAAATCCCAACTCGTTTAAACTGTTCCAATACTGATTTTAGCTCATAGACGCTCTTTCTGCCTCCAAGTACACCAGCTTCTTGCGAGCTATCGATCGCCTTTTTTACTAAATCGGTAACATCTTTTTTCTTGATGTCTTCCCCTAATTCAGCTACTAGAGAATTGTAAACAGCAAGTTGGCGATCGCACTCTTCCTGAATCGCTTTTTCTAGCAGCTCATCCGCAGCTTGACGCGCTTTCTCAATTTCGGGAAACTTTTCTCGAACATCTGTCGGAATTTCACATTGAGGTTGCCAAGATTTGCTAACCTGTTTCAATGGGTCGAGGATTTGTACAACATCAATAATCTGAAATTGTTTAGAACTTCCTTTTGTGCAAGCCGTGCGACTTTTAACAATTTCTAGTAAAGCCTCGCGGTGGTTTTTTAAGCTATTAAATAGCTTTTTCCAGTTAGCTGAACGATTTTCTAAATCTTTTGCTTCTAAATCGAGAAACAAACTATTAATCAAATCTTCAATCGAATTTGTAGGATGTCCGGCCATTGTTGCTGCGATCGCCAGTAGCTCAACAGCCGCAGGGACAGGGTTCCAGGGTTCCCCAGACTCGCGGGGATACAGGCGAATTTGCTCTAAAACATATTGACTCCATTTTTCCAGTTGTGTGGCATAAGCGCGAAAGTAGCTAGATCCCTTGGGGAACTTCCAATGCTTGTAATGGTTGTATTGTAAAATGCCTTGGAAGGCGATCGCGCTTTCTCGAAACTCATCAGGATCGTCAGGAGTAAGAGGAAGAGATAGTTTAACTCCAGAAATCGTCTCCCTCGTAACTTTTGGGCTGTAAAAAATTAAGTTTCGGCGCTTAAAGTATTTACTATCGCTAGCAGCAAAACTCCCCTGAAGTAGCATTTCTGTATCCCATTCTATCCGCTCAACAATAGCTGAGTAAATCAACGGGCGCAGTTCTCCACCGATATCCTGCGGGAGAATTTCTCGGTTATTCCAGCGATCGAGAATTTGCAGTTGATTCGCCAACTTATCGGGAATTTTTTCAGTTTGAGATTGTGGCTCAACTCGATAATTACTAACCGAAGTCCTAGAGTCTTTAGCCTGCGAAGCTGAGGGTCGAACTTTGGTCTGCTGCACCTTCACGCCAAGTGCAGGAATATCAAATGCGGAGTGAATTTCTGGGCGAAAATCACAAAGCTCGTTACTATCCGTCCACAAATCGAGGAGAGTTTGGCGGCGATCGTAATTTTGGGGGTCTTTGGCTTTAATATCTTTCTGAAACATTGTATCCAGCAACCTATTGCCAAAGTGTTCCCGCACAGAAATAGCAGGAAAATTTCCCTGCTCAATATCAGAAATAGAATTTTCTAGAGTCCACTTGAGAACATCTCTAATCAAAAATCGAGGTTTAAAAGTTTCGGGGTTTACCCTGGCAAGCATCTGCTCTAAGGCTTCAGGCGTGAAGGGATACAAACCAAAACCGTCCGCTTCTCCAAAACCTGCATGACAAGCTAGTTTGTGTTCGCATTCATTGCAAGCACTACTTAGTGCTGTTTTATCTGAATCTTCATAATTGCGAGACTTAGCCCAATCTTGAATTATTTTATCCTCCAAACGCACCGCGTTGAGATATCGAGCCACAAATTGTTTGATATCTGCATAATCCACTAAAGATTGTTGTTTTCCAACTGTACCGACATCGAGATTAACGCTAAAAGTAATCCGTTGTTTTACAGTATCTAACCTCAAACCGTCAAAATATCCCGTAGTACAAGCTAGCGCCGTTCGCATCGCGCACAAAGATTTGCCTCCGGCTTGTTGCGGTCTCGCTAAAACTGCTTCTAAAACTTCGCGGTCAATTCCTTGAAATTTGGCAAAATCTTCAATCAGTAAAACTAATTCTACTCCTTCTTCGGCTAAAGCTTCGCGAACTTCTCGCATTAATCTTTGCAAGTCTTCCCGTCCGAGGCTCAAAACCTGAGCGATCGCTTCATCTAAATGACGGTTCAACCAATCTACAGTTGCCTTTTGGATATTCTCATGGTTGATTAAAAAGCCATAAAAATCCTGTGCTTGCTTCCCAGCTTTTTTTGCCCAGTCTAAAACATTTAGAGGCAAGTCCTCAAGCGAAAATTGCCGCCGTTCTTCAACAATTTCTACCGTATCTCGATGTCCGAGAATGTGGATAACTAATTGATGGACGATCCCTCCATCCTTTAGCCAGTATTCTCGGAAAAATGGATCGTATAAAAAAGAGTCAATTACATCAACCAGGTAATATTGTTCATCAGAAAGCTGAGTGCGATCGCCCCGACCATTTGGGCCAACCGCAGCAGCAAGCTGATTCAAAAGTTGTTCCCGCGCTTGTGCTTCAGTCAAGGTGCTAGTGGCTCGATTTAAACGCTGTCGGTATTCATCGAAGGTTGCTCCTGCCACCCCTTCTAATATTAAACTGATAATATCTTTGAGATTCGTTCCAATTTTGGGAATCAGCAAAACTCGACGCTTCTGTGTCGATTCAATATTGGCGGCCAGCCAGCGAATCAGGTGAGATTTTCCTGTCCCAGAACTTCCTAAAACTGGTACGAAAGCGAAATCTTGTTCAGCCAGAAAATCTTTGAGAAATTGTTCCTCAGTGTAGCGAACTCGCGACGGCACTTCGATAAGTTCCTGGCGGTACATGGCGATCGGATGGTGAGTTGCCAGAAATATACTATCTGCTGTTTGGGTAGCTTCCAAACCCATCACGCGGCGAACGCGCTCCACATCCCAGCAAACAAATTTTGTAAAAGTCATAGTTCTACTCCCCTCCAAATAATATGAGAAAATCCTGCTTCATTGTCGGCACTTGGAAAGATGAATAAATCGGCATCCGACTCTTTTTTAAGCTGGATGTAACCATCATCCTCAAGGCGCAATAAAGCAAAAGCCGTGCTAGTGGATAAATGATTGGGTAAGCGAAAACCGATTTTTTCCTCAACCTGTTCTCGAAATTTGCCACTTTCAAACACCGGGCATTTTTTAGCTAAACGATCGACAAACTCTGCGAGCGAAAGTTTAGCTTGTACTTCTCCTTGAAATAACTCTTTTAAATTTCGTCTGAGATAAGCAGTTGGCTCAGGAACTATTATTTTGTTCCCTCCTAAAGCATGGCCCCAAGCAAACCCTAAATAACACATCCAGTCCGCGACTTGACCGAACAGAGTATTGCTGGATATTTTCAAATCTAAAGACTCAGCAACTCTCTGTTCTGCGACACGCTGTTCTACTTCTTCCCACGTACCGGGAGCATCATAAATATCTTGGGCTAAATACCATGCTATTAAGCGACCTAAATCTTCTTCATCTTCATTATCAGAAGCGAAAAATAGCTCTACCAGCGTATTCGGTAAGAACTGATCGCCAGTTTGAGGATGTCTGGATGCTTCGGGAAGATGACCATTTATAGCAATCTCCTCGTTTTCTTCGATTAATAAGTCGCACTTGATACTTTCTCGCAGTGCAGCATCAAACATCGGATGTTCCGCACTTTTGTTTCTCCCTTCTGATAATTTCTCTGGAGAAAGCAGGCGAGTGAGTTTTTCCCTGTTTTCACGCTGCTTGGGGACTTGAAGCAAATATCTAAATATGCCTCGCATTCGGCTAGGAGTAGCCAAAGCAGTTTTTAATACGCTCATAAATTAACCTCCGTGCAAAAGTGGTTAAACATAAAGTATTTACCTGAAAAAATATCGATCAGCTTGCGGTCACTACGACTGGGATCTCGTGTATCTAAGGGAAGCACGATAATCAGCGGCGCCTCAGAATTTCTGTTTGGTGACAGATAGTTGTCAGGGAGCCTCTTTCCGGGCGGATGAAAGATGAGGGTAGGAATGCGCGGCATCAGAATGGGTTGGTATTTTTCAAACACAAAGAGAAAAGGATCTGAGATTAGATTTGGTTCTTTAATAAATGTACTATGAAATTCGTGAGTAACAACTAAATTCCTAATTCCCTGATTCCTCAACCATTGAAAAAATTTAGGGGTTTTGACTTTCCAATTTTTCTCCTCCATAGATTCATAGAAAATCAGCATTAATTTATCTCCGGCTAGCAATCGTTCTAGTTCTTCACCTACCCAAAAATTAGGCTTTTGCCATACAGGTGATGGGGCGGGCATAATTCCCGAAAATCGTGATTCCCCCTTTTTTCTGCACACAGGACATCCACCACAAGCAGGAGAAATCCTAACCATTTTTCTCGGTTCTGGTATTGCACGATCGCGTATTGTGTAAGCTTCAGCTAATATTTCCGAAATACAGCGTTTTGGTCGTAAAGCCTCGCGCATCAATTCCAAATTTTTATAGCTCCAGTTTTGGCGGTGTTGGCGAATTGGTTCTACTTTATTTCCCCAGGTTTGGGCTTTCAGATGCGATTCATCTAAAATACGAATAAATCGGGATTCTCGGTGCAGTTTCCGCGCTTTTTGATAAGCGTCTTTCGATTCAAAATTTTTTCTTAGCGGCGGTCGTTCGGCATCCATTTCGATTAAACCAGCCTGACTCATCAGCGTTAAAGTACAGATGTTCCACTCCTGATTCTTTTTGCTGTTCATGTCAATATCTGCTAGTTGGAAAGATGGAGGAGTATTGACACGAACGCGAAACCGACCATCGGAAATAGTTTCTTTGCTTAAAAACATACTTTGCCACCGCTGCAAACCCCGTTCGATCGTAATTGCAGAGTTTTCATTAAGATACTTGGCAATTTTTATGTCTTCCGTGGTATGCAATGTGAGCGAGATGGCTGCCTTGCCATCTCGACCTCCTCGACCGACTTCTTGATAGAAACGATCGATAGTTTCTGGGATGCAGGCATGAATTACTGCCCGAACATCGGACTGATCTACGCCCAATCCGAAAGCCGAAGTAGCAACGACTATATCAACTCGTCTCTCGCGCAAGTCTTGAATCAATTGAGAGCGTTCTGCTGCACTAGAATCTCCGGTCATAATGGCACACCGCTTGAATCCAGCACGCAACAAATCCTGTTCCCATCGCCTCACATCTTGCCGTTTTGTGGCGTAAACAATCAGAGGGCGAGGGAGATGATAAACAGCTTCAATTAGTCGCTCTTTTCTGATTTCTTCACTTTCACACAAAGCAAACCAGTAAGAGGGTTCTGGTCGCAACTGCACGGCAGATATCACTTGAAACGGGCCGGGTTTGCCGAATAAAGTTTCCAGGGTATCCAAACAGGATTCGGTTAAGGTTGCAGTCAGCAATAAAGTCGTAAAAGAAGTTAAACGCAACAAGTCTCTTCGCAAGCCGGGAAGTTCTTGAAATTCTGGGCGAAATTCATCGCCCCACTGCTCGACGATATGAGCTTCATCTATTACGAAATACCTCAACTTTTTTGACATTGCGGCTTCATAAAGAGAGGGTGCAAGGGAACTCATCAAGCTTTCGGGTGAGGTGAAAACGATGCGCTGGGTGCCGTTGCGAATGCGATCGCGAATTTCTTGCCGTCTCTGTTGTCCTTCCTCAGACTCATCGCCATAATAGGCAGTTGGATGGTTAACAAAACGTTTTAAAGCTCGTTCTTGGTCGATCGCTAGTGCTGTAGTCGGCACAACAATGACACTGACACCACCAATTTGCGATCGCAAAAGCGCTGGCAATTGAGCGCAGAGACTTTTTCCCGAACCCGTAGGCAGATTAATCACAAGTGTCGCACACTCAGGAGCAGTCAAAACAGCACGAATTGCTTCACGCTGCCCTACACTCCGATATTTCTTCAAATCCACCAATTCCAGAAACGGATCTCCCGCTACAGCCTCGTAGTTACGGCGAATTTCCTCTTTAAATACGGGTTTGTCTGGATGATATTGTTCGGAAAAATCCAGCCAATTTGGTTGCCAAGGATCAGCGCTAATTAAATAGTAATCCGAATCTTCACGCAAAATATTGATACCGCTTTGCCGCCAAATTTCGCGATTCGGGAAAGAAGAAGTCCGACGTACTTCTATAATTTGGGGCATTCCGCCCTGTAGCTCATCTTCTCGCCGCAATACGTGACGCACTAAAGCAGCAATATCCCCTTTTCCCGGCGCGTCAGGAGTTCCCGCAGCAGCCAAAGCATCAAGCAAGCGCCTGTAACAAGTTTCTGAAAACTGACTTGTATCAGCAGGAATCTTACCTGTTTGAAGAATGTCTCTTAACTCTTGGAAAAAATCAGCCATCACTCATCCCCCTCTTTCAGAAATTGAACGGGAACTCGCCCAGAAACAATGATGAATCCTACAGAATCAAGCTGGATTCGGGGATGGCGAATTCCTTCTAAAATAGCTTGACTTAAAGCATTTTCTGTGTTGACTTCTTGCGCTAATAATGAATGCGAAGTTTGTTGGCTTTGAGCTAAGCGGTTAAGACGCAGGCGCAGTTGAGCAAGTCTTTTTCCTAGTTTCTGTTCGGCAATTTGGGCCTGTTGTTCGCAGAGTTCGATGAAAGAAGTGCGATCGCCCAACAATGTTTCAGAAGTGCGACGCGCCTGATGACAAAATTCTTGCCAATTACTAGCATCAATAAACTCATTCAGAATCGGCAATCGACTTTTCGCTAAGTTGTAATCTCGGCATGGATGACTGCTTTTACCTTTATAGGGACGTTGCAGGATCTTCACAAGTGCTTCATCTTCAACAATGCTCATTGGTTCATGCCGAGCATCCATGAAAATTGTCTCTATAATTGGGGGAAGTAGCGCATCGGTACGTCGCTTTAGAGCCTTGTATTTGGTATTATCTATCCCAAAATCTGTTAAAACTTTTTGGGCTATCTCTAAATTGGCTTCGACTATATAATTAAAGCGAAAACCGAACCATTCCATCCCTTCCCCAGCATCCCAAGATTCATCGCACCGCCAGATTGCAAATGCTTGACCCCTGTCATCCCAATGGATATAAGATGCTAGTGCTTCCACAAATCCTTCCCCAATACGGTAGAGGTTGACACCAGGATATTGAGTTGATATTCTCCGGTTATAAGTACCAGAGGGTTGTGCATAAGCAGCAAAGCGAGTTTGCAGATCGTGGATGGGAATTAGAGTGCGCTTAGTAGGTTGATAACGCCCTACTTTTTCTAAATTCGGATCGTCAATTTGTTTGAAGTGCAGTGCTTGACATATCCAGTCTTCTGTTGCTCGTTTAATTTCCTGATGGCGAGCATCATAATCATCTAAAGTTTGAAAATATTGGGTAGCGTTTTCATCCTGGGCATCTATTTCATCTAAAGCGTTTTGTTCGCTAATTTTTACCTGTTCTTCAGCAATTTCTTGTTGGATAGTCCCTATCATTTCTAATAGTCCACTAGCACCAGATTGAAACATAGTGGTTAGCAGTCCTGGTAATTTTTCATCTACATAAAACTGGATACTGGCAATTGATTGATGCAAGATGCCGAAACCGTCTTTTAATAATTGATACCAAGCATCGTGAGGGCTATCCTCTAAGTCTGAGCCGGCGAATACTGTAAATTGAACATTTAAAGGGCGACCAATGCGATCGATCCTACCAATCCTTTGTTCTAAACTATTTGGCGACCAGGGAAGATCGAAATGAATCATCCAATCAACAAATTGAAAGTTCCGACCTTCTTCTGCAGAGGAATCGCAAACAAGGATAAAACAATTTCGGTCAGTTTTGAACTGGTTGAGGCTTTTCTCAACATGAGAACGAGACAGTCCTAATTGATGGCTAGCTACAGATGCCTGACCAAAGGTATCTGATAAGCACCGGAAAATTTCAGCGCCTGTTTGGGCAAAACTGGTGAAAATGACAATTTTAGGTAGGGGATTTCCCGATACCGGTCGGCGAATTTGCTGTTGCACCTGTTCGAGCAATTTATGAAGGTTGCTGCGATAAGATTGAAGTTTAAAAGTTTCTGAAAGATGATAAAGTATGACTATTTTGAGTAAGTCGAGGCGAGATCCTTCTTCTGAAGGTTGCTGAATAATCCTTAGTAAAGATTGCAAAATCTGGTCTTCCCCATAAAATTTAGGGGTTTCTGTCAGAATGCGGATATTATCAGCACCAAATTCTTGAATCAAGGCAGAATGGGAGATGCCGCTTAAACGGGTTTCGAGCACTTGCGCTAAAATCCCTAACCAAGTCCCGCTAGCACGGAATAAAAGGAGAAAAATTTGCTGATATTGTTGTTGGTTAGGAGCGACTGTGCGCCATTCATCAATTAGTTCGTGAATTTCGGGCGATCGCTCATCTAAGTCATACTCTACTTTTGGTGTCACATTTCGGGCAAAAATTACATCTTCCACCGCAGCGCGACGGTTGCGGAGCATTCTACGGTGTAACCGATAGGTGTCGCTGATGTGGGTGCGAATCGATCGCACAATTCCATCTCGATCGGCCGGGAGTGTTTCTTTAGAAAGCAAACAATTTTGTAATTCGTCTACGAGATTTAGCAGATATTTATCTTCAGCAAAAAGGTTTCGCAGTTGGTTGAGGTTAGTTTTAAGCACAAACGGATTTGCTTTCTCTTTAAATGAGAGTAAAACTCGACCAATTTGTTGGCGGTTTTTCACCCTCGCACGAAAACCTTCTAAATCATCAAGTTGATAGGTGATCGGATCGAGTAGGTGCAGCATCGCCAGGAAATCTTGCTCGTGATTGAGAACTGGAGTTGCAGATAATAGAAGTAGGCGATCGCTTTTATGAGCGAGGTGTTTGCAAGTCTCGAAACGCCTGCGCTTTATCGAATCTGAAGAGGTCGCCATTGCTGCAATATGATGTGCTTCATCTAAAATCAGGAAGCCCAAATCGGCATGAGGGCTGACTCGATCGACATCCTCTACTGCAAGTACCTGGACACTATTGTCCAAGTCAGAGACATAGAATTTATGTTCTAATTCTTGAAGCCACTGTTCCCGCAGGTATTGCGGTACAAGCACCACTGCACGTCCCTGCGGTTCATCGAGGAGATACTGGCGAAGAATAGCACCTGCTTCGATCGTCTTTCCCAGTCCAACTTCATCAGCTAAGAGGTAACGTTGAATGGGGTCTTCGAGTACGCGGCGGACAACTTCAACTTGATGGGGATAAAGGTCAATATTGGCAGAAATCAGCCCTGTCATCCCGCGACTGACAGCGCGTTGTTCGATGAGACACTGGACAAAAGCTAAACGTCGATCGTGAAAGTAGGGCGTTTCTTGACCTTTCATCGCTAGAGTTTCGATTGGGTCATCGATGGGTAGGTTGCAACGAACGTAAATTTCCTGTTCAGCAACTAATGCTATCTTTTTATCGGGTAGATCTATTCGATACTGACCTTTGTCTTCGTCCCAGTCAAAAATTCGGCCAATTATCCATGTATCCTGGCTTTCTGGCTGGATGTAGCATCGTGTCTGAGGCGGGAGTTGAACTCTATAAAGCGAAGTTAAGGGTAAGGTTTTTTCAAGGCGTTGCCCAATTGAGCAGAAGTATTCAACTGTTGCTGTAGAGTAAGATATCTCGGTAACTTTTCCGATTCCGAAGTCGTTGTTTGGCGATTTTTCTGCGGAGACGCTTCGCGATCGCACCAGCAAACCAAGCTTTATCATAGTTCCGGCCTCTACATTCCCTCTTACTAGAGTAGCCCATACCCATGAAAAACTAGCAGTGTAATTTAATTTTCCACCCTTTTTGTCCTTACACTGGTAGTGCCCTGAAGGAAAGGATCAGAGTACGTTATGATTAGAGAAGTGTTTGCCATAGCGTGATATGACATTAGAAATTAATTGTTGCCCTAATTGTGGTTCTGAAGAAGTTAGTCGAAACGGTCAAACTCGGCATCATAAACAACATTATAAATGCCGAGAATGTGGTCGTCAATTTGTTTTAAATCCGGCATGGAAACCTATTACAAAACAACAAAAAGAGTTGATGTCACGGATGCTACTTGAACGTATTTCTCAGGCGGGGATTGCTCGGGTACTACAAGTGTCAGAAGATACAGTGCAGCGATACGTTAATAGCCAAGCCGCTGCTGTTAAGAAGCAAGTGGAGGTGACTCCCAAGCAAAAAAAGCGCTTGAGTGTTCAGATGGATGAGTTATGGTCATTCGTTGATAGTAAAGGAAATCAGCAGTGGGTCTGGCTGGCATTGGATGCCCAGAC